>JAPKDL010000196.1 GCA_028822585.1 Alphaproteobacteria bacterium
ATAGTCGCTTCGTCGAATGGCTTGCCAACAATTTGCATCGATAACGGCAGTCCTGATTGCGCGAAACCTGTGGGGATAGCCAAGGCTGGGCTGCCGGTTAGGTTAAATGGCGCGCGGGCTTGACGGCCGTAGGTTTGGTCGTTGGCTTCCCGGTCTTCGATTTCGCAGGCGGGCTCCATGGAGGATGCGGTGATGACGACGTCGCAATCGCGGATAGCTTCATAGAATTCCCGTGTTAATTTGGCGCGCATCCGAATCGCGTTCACGTAATCGGCCGCGCGTACGAACGCCCCACCCATAATGCGTGAGCGCGCTAATTCTCCGTAATCATTGGGGCGTTCCTGGAACCATTTTTCGTGAATGGCATAAGCTTCGGGCAATAAGATAACTCGGTTCACTGCGGCGTAATCCGCCAGCGGCGCAATTTCGACGTCTTGAATGGTTGCGCCCATCCGCGCCAAGGTATCCAACGCGGCCTCGATTCCATCGCCCATCTCGGCGTCTGCGATCAGGTCGCGATTATAAAAATGCCGGATAACGCCGATACGCAATCCTTTAACGCCATCGCGCATACCTGCGGTGTAATCGGGAACTTCGACATTGGCACTGCCCGGGTCCAAGGCGTCATGTCCCGCTAGGATACCCAGCAACATTGCGTTGTCCTCGACTGTGCGCGTCATCGGGCCGACATGGTCCAACGTGAAGGATAGCGGAAAGACGCCGCGGCGGCTGACCCGGCCGTAGGTCGCCTTCATCCCAACGATGCCGCAATTCGACGCCGGATTGCGAACCGACCCACCTGTATCCGTGCCCAGTGCCGCCGGGACCATACCCGATGCCAACGCCGCGCCTGATCCGCTGGACGATCCGCCGGTGAAATGCGCACGGTTCCAGGGGTTCCGTGCTGGCGGCCAGGGCAGGTCGAAAGACGGACCACCGATGGCAAATTCATGCGTCGCCAGTTTGCCCAGGAAAACCCCGCCCGCATCTCGCAGTTTCGACGTCACCACTGCATGGGACCCGGCGATATTGTCTTTCAGAATTTTGGAGTGGCAGGTGGTCGCCAATCCTTTGTAATCGATGATGTCTTTCAGCGCGAAGGGGACGCCGTGTAATGGTCCGCGCCAGTTTCCGTTGGCGATTTCCGTTTCCGCGTCGCGCGCCTGGTCCATGGCGATATCCCATGCGGGCGCCAGGAAAGCGTTGAAGTCTCCATCCAGCCGATCGATGCGCGCAATTTGCGCTTCGGTGTATTCCACTGGCGACAGTTTTTTATCTTTGATAAGGCCGCTGGCCTCTGCAATCGACAAATAAGCGAGATCAGCCATGGCCTTAATCTTCCTGCGCGTGCGGGTGAACCAGAGCGGGATACGCCGCCGGGTAAATATGGGCGGGTTCGTCGGTTGGAACCAATGTATTGGGCATTCGTTCCGTCAACGACTGGGCGAAGGTCAGCGCATTTTCGACATCTGGTAAATTTGCGTCGGACAATTTTGACAAACCTGCTGAATCGGCGATTTCCCGCAGGGTCTCGGTTTCAACGTCGCTCACTTTTGTCATCGTTTGTCCCTGCTGACTGCTATTTTTAATAGGGGTCTTTTCCGCGTCCGACAGCGTGGTTTCGCGCTATCTCGTATTTATAGGTCCTGGCCGACTCAACAACTTCCGAATGAGCCCGGATTGACGATCCGTCGTCGTTTTAGAAAAAATTCGTTTGATGTAGGTCCGGACCGTGTGCGGGCTGACGCCAAGTTCTTCGGACGCCCCCGCTAGACTAAGGTCTTGCGCCGGTTCAATTAAGGTGTTGCTGTCAATTTCGAGCGGCATTCGCATATCCATCGGTAATTATCGCGCATGGTCGTCTAACTATGGGGAAATTAAACCTAAACATTTCCCGGTAGTTATAACATGAAACTTGCCAAACGCTCCTAATACTGTAAACGGATCGTCCGTTTGTAAAGTCCCGTGCTATAAAAATATCACGAATATCATAGAGAGTTTCCCAATGGCGCGGCGCACAGTCACCACCGGTCAGCAATATAAGCGCGTTGAAGGTACGTTGACGCCCTCGGTTTGGCGGGTTTCTCGCCTGTTCAACGACCAGCGTGGTGTCCCGCACGCGGTGGTCGTCAATGTCGATGATCCGACCAACAGTAAAACCCTGGCGGGGTCAATCTTGTTAGACCGGCGACGATTCGAAGAAGTTGTGGCTTCCGTTGAGCCTAACGACTCCGGGGATGCACCGGTTCCCAGCTAAGACCAATCGGCGGCTCAGTTACGCAATGCGGGCATTAGTACAACTTTACGATTCTCTCATTTCCGGGAACTGCTACAAAATCCGCATTTTGTTTTAGATGTTGGGCCGCGCATACGAGCGCATTGAGGTCGATATCCTGACGGGCCAATCACGAACGCCGTAATTCTTGGCGTTTAATCCTAACGGTCGAGTACCAATTCTCGTCTTGGGCGACGGTCGCGTCTTGGCGGAATTAAACGCAATTTTATTTTATTTGGCAGACGGGACGCGCTTTCTTCCAACCGACTCATTTGCGCCGGCGGCGGTGTTGCAATGGGTGTGCTTTGAACAATATAGCCATGAACTCGGAACGCGAAGCCGCTCTTACTAAAAAATAGGTGCATGGATACGCCGCCCTGGAGGTTATGGACGACCATCTAAAGGAACGGAATTGGTTTGTAGGTGCCGCTCTTTCCATTGTGGACATTGTGCTTTACGCCTAGACTCATGTCGCGGATGAAGGCGGCTACTACTTGGAGTCCTTTCCGGCAATTCGTCGCTGGCTGAGGCGACTCGAAGCGGTGCCGGGTTATTGCCCTATCACACAAAAATGACGGGTATTTTTGACTACGTATGGAGACTTTTCATGGAAGACCCGATAAAACGCCACCCGACCCGTACTGAACAGCTGGATATTCTGGCGTCTCTGGTGGCCGAGCATGTGAAGGACGGCGAGTCCGCGCTCGATCTGGGGTTTGGCGTTGGATATGTGGCGCATCTCATTCTCGCTAAAAAGCCAAATCTTTCTATCGTCGGCGTGGATCGCAAGACCGAATCTCTGGATGAAGCGCGCGCAAATTTTACTGGCGCCGACATCGCCTGTGTCGAAGGCGATCTTGAATCACTCTCCGATGTCGCCCTGCCGGCCGATTCGTTCAAAGCGATATACAGTGTTCTGACTTTTCACGATTTGCCCGACGCGGCGAAACGCGCGGTCATCGGTTGGTCGGCGGACCATTTGGCGGCGGGTGGATTTTTCCTGCTATACGACCGGTTACGCATGACCGACGCGCCATTGTTTCCATTGCAGCAAGGCGTTTGGGAGAGGATCGAACGGGAATACGGTGCCGGTATGCGCACCGCGCCTGACTTTGACAGCTACATCGCTGATTTGGGCGATGCTAACCGACCCGCCAGTCTGGATGAATACCGGGCGTGGTTCACTGATGTGGGTTTGGCGTTTCAACCGCTACATATTCACGGCAATGTCGCCTTGATGGCCGGCGCTCGAAATTAGGGCACCGGCCTTTAGTCTAAATATTTGTAAATGCCGCTGGCGGTGGCGAGGATTTTATCCGTGGCGGCGTCCAGGACCTTGCAATCGGCGAAGAACATCGAGCGGCCCTTGCGCACAAGTTTCGCGTCAGCGAACACTTTTTCGGCAAAGGCGGCGGACAGAAAGTTGCAGTTCAAATTGACCGTGACAGCGCCGCGCGATTCGTTGCTGGCACCGACGCCGGACATGATTCCTGCGATATCCATCAATGCCATCAACACGCCGCCATGGATATAGTCGCCCTGGTTGCGGTGACAGTCATCCCCGGTCATGGCCAGCCGGACGAAACCGTCGGATTTCTCCAGGACGTCATAATTGAGAACATTGTGAAACGAATCCATCGCGCGGGCTTGAGCGTCATCCATGGGTCTCGGATCCTTTATGCAAATCGTAAATTTAGGCGGCAGTGTAGTGATCCCGAGCGCCTATTCCAGAAAATTGAGTGACACTGGCGGACGCGCTCTCCGC
>JAPKDL010000197.1 GCA_028822585.1 Alphaproteobacteria bacterium
GCCAAAATGTTCCAGAATTCAAGGCGACCGGCACCACGGGCACACCCGCGCCCATGTACAACGCCGCCACTCCGGGCAGGTAAGGTCGTTGTGCTCCGGTGGGAGTTCGCGTCCCTTGCGGGAACAAGACAATGGGACGGCCTGTCTTGAGGATTTCCACAGCGGTCTTGACCATGGTTTTTAACGCCGCGCCACCGCCGTTTCGGTCCACGCCAACCATGCCGCAACGCCACACATACCATCCCCATAAGGGAATCCAGAACAATTCACGTTTCAAAACATAGGCGCAATCAGGCGCCAGCACTTTAAAGGCGATGACGTCCCAGGCGGATTGGTGTTTGGCGGCGAAAATGACCGGTTCATTCGTCTTGTACTCTGCACCCCTAATTTCGTAGCGAATGCCGGCAACGATCCTGATGAGGACCATCATCGTGCTCATCCAGCTTTCCGTAATTTTGGAAAACATGCCACGAGGTGTAACCATGAATGGCAAGTAAAATAGGCACATCACAGCGGTTGCGACATAAAACAAGACGGCGAATATAAAGGAGCGGAACATGGCGATTACGACTTTTCGAAATTATGAGAGAAATGAAAAACACGGCTAACCAGAATACGCATATGCGCCAACAAGTATTTATTATATTCCCCAAATAATAAAAGCCCGGTGGCCGGTTTGCGCCACCAATGGTCAAGGGGAACATGTGCCGGAGACACCGGATATGGCGTGATCACGGCGCGTGGCGCGGCGTGCCGGAGTTCTAACAGGCTGCGCGCCATGTGATAATTCGCCGTCACCAGCCACAGCGCTGTGCGACCTTCCGCTTGTAGCCAGGATGCTGCTTCAACCGCGTTGCCGCGTGTGTCGTTGGCGGCGTATCCAAGGTCGATGCAACAACCCTGCGCTTCGGGGTGTTGTAACGACAAGCGTAACAATTGTCTCACGCCAACGGTGGTATGAACGCCGGAGACAAATAGTTTCGGCGCTTTGTTCGCCACCAACAACGCCAGCCCTGCTTCAAGCCGGAGGCTTCCGCCGGTAAACACCACGATGGCGTCCAACTTTGCGGTATCTGATGTTATCTCAGTCGGCTTGCCGGGTTGTTTCAGAACGCCGATAAACCAGATAAAGCCATACATCCATCCCAATAAAATGAGGAGACTAATAGCAACGAGGTGGCGACGGCGTTTTCCGGCTCGACGCCGGGCAGCGTGCCCCCATGTGGCGTGGCGGTATTGCATGGAGACACTATACCATACTCGTCAACGCCCGTATAACGATACGCCGCGCTGTCCATTTTGCGATATAGGCCGACGCGATCGGCAGGGCCGCCAGAACGGGCCAGTGCCAATTTTGAAACGATGGCAATGCAGCGCCGTCAAGGTTTCCCGCCAGCGTGCTTAACCCCAAAAGCGTTGCGACGCCGAAGACGCCGCCTGCAACGCCGCCAATAAAACCTAACCGTTGGGCGTGGCGTTGAAATTGACTGGCGATATAGTCGTCCGGTGCGCCAATGAGGTGGAGGACCTCGATAACTTCAAGGTGGACTGCAAGGCCGCTGCGTGTTGCAAAGACGACGATGGTCGCGGTGGTGACGCCGATGAGACTGACCATGATGACCGCCACAATTTCCAGAGAACGTAGAAACATTACCAGATGTGTCCGCCAATATTCATGGTCATCAATTTCTGCGCCGGGTGTTTTCTGCAATCGTTGCGCCAAAGCCTCGCGATCCAATTCCCGATCCAGCGTCACAGCGATAAGACGGGGTAGCGGCAAGTCAGCGATGTTCGATTCTGGGCCTAGCCAAGGCTCCAACATCGCTGAAATTTCAGCCAAGGGGATCGCATGGGCGGATTTGACGCCCGGTGTTTTCAAGAGAGTCCGGGTGGCCTGCGCCACTCTGGCGTCTAATTCCACCGATGATTCGCTTTTTGTGGGCGTCACCTGGACCGTCAACGCGCCTGTCAGGCTCCGGCTCCACTCATCCGCCATTGTCGCGACCAGTAAGCCGCCCGCCAGCGTTAAGGTCGCCAGATAAACCATCAACGCGATGATCCAGGGCAGGATGCGAATTGCCGGGTTGTCCGATAGAGGTAGGTCGCTGCGAGGGCCCATTCTCAATTATCCGACATCATGAATTAGGTTCAACCCGTCGGTGAGTTATTGATCCTTTGTCCAAATGCAGCTGGGCATGGCCGAATCGATCAACGAGCGCCTCGTTGTGGGTTGCAATGACGACCGTTGTCCCCACGCGATTCAATTCCTCAAACAAATACAACAAACGAACCGCAATGGCGTCGTTGACATTTCCGGTCGGTTCGTCGGCCAATAAAAGGCGGGGACGCGCAATAACGGCGCGGGCGATGGCGACGCGCTGTTTTTGGCCGCCGGACAAAGTGGGCGGCAGCGCTTTCAGGTGATCGGCTAGGCCGACCCATGTAAGTAATTCCGAAACGTGCTTGTCCACGACGTCTTCGGGCGCTCCCGAGACGCGTAACGGCAACGCGACATTGTCGAAAATATTCAAATGGTTCAGAAGTCGAAAATCCTGAAACACCACGCCGATATTACGCCTGATTGCAGGGAGTTCATTGCGTGTTACGGTTGTGACATCTTTACCAAACATCGTCACGAGGCCACGGTTGGGCCGGGTCGCGAGATACATCAAACGCAGCAACGAAGATTTCCCGGCGCCACTTACCCCGGTAAGGAAACTAAACGATGCTTCGGCCAAATCGAAGTTGATATCGCGCAAGACTTCTGGTCCGGTGCCGTATCGGATACCGACCTTTTCAAATTTGACTATGGTGTTATTTGACGTTGCCACATGAAATCCGCGTTTGCATCTTGCCGTCGGGGCATTCTTTAACTTACCGCAACTACCTCACATTTACATGGAAGATGTGTCTGCGTAAAGCTTGGGAAACTTGCGTTATTCGGATATGTTCCTTATAAAGGCAGAAAATTCACAGGCGCGCATGTATGCTCATTTCCTGCTCTAATTGTACTGCGCGATTTAAGATTAAATCGGAACTCCTTGGGGACCAGGGGCGCAATGTAAAATGCGCAAAATGTGGTAACCGTTGGTTCGCAGATCCTGATACGCTAATTCCTGAAACGCCTGCCGCGCCGCGCCCTGCGCCACCCGCGCGCCCTACGCCGCCTCCACCTGCGCCACCCCTGGTGCCCCCATCTTTCCTGGTGCCCCCATCTTTCGGATCTCGCCGCCCGGGGTCACTTGTGGCGCCGCCGTCTGCGGGTGGAATGGGTGAGCCGCCGCCAATTTCGACCGAAGCGGATATTGCGAAGTTCCAAATGCGACCGGAAATGGCGGAACACGCAAAACGGACGATCCTTTTTGCGTGGGTCGCGTTGGGCCTGCTGATCACTACCGTGGTCCTGGGCGGGTTAATGTTCCGCACGACCATTGCGGTCATATATCCTCCATCGAATAAATTATTCATGGCGATCGGCTTTCCCGCGGATACGCTAGGGCATGGGCTCGAAATTTTGAAGCCACAAACCATCGCTCGAATGGACGGAAAAGATAAGGTGTTGTCGATTAAGGGGCAAATAGAGAATATGGGAAGCAAGGTGATCGATATCCCACTTCTGCGGGGTGCGGTGCGCAACACGGCGCAGAAAGATTTACATGTGTGGACTTTCAAGGCGGATGACGCTCGCATTCTGCCCGGCGAAAAAGTGGCCTATTCAACGGAAGTCCGCAATCCGCCCCGTGGCGGGACAGGCTTGAACTTTACCTTCACTAAGGTTGACGAAGCCGCCACCGATCAAAAATTGAAACATGGCGCGCCGGAAACGACACAACCACATGGTAAAAAGGCAAGTTTTCATGCGAAATTTCCGCCAAATCCGGCGGCGGACCAAGGCGATAAGCCCGATCCTCATAAGCCAGAAGTCAAGTATTAGAGGCGACTCGGAGCGGTATTCCTGCATCCCTTTGGGTCGGGTCTAGCTGTGCTCTCTCATGAGGTTGTTCATTCGAGCTCCTTCTGAAAACCTGATG
>JAPKDL010000198.1 GCA_028822585.1 Alphaproteobacteria bacterium
TGTCTATCAGCCGATCCATTCGGCCCTGTTCTCGTCCTCATCTCGCATCCTCTCAAGAATCACGATGGGTCACAAAGACTCCCTTGCAAAACAATCTGTCTCAAAGGCCGTGACGGGGCGAACGCTGCAGCATTTTCCAGCGCGTCCGTGGCGTTGCGACGTCAGCGCGTTCGTGTCCGGCGGTGTGCGCGGTTTTTTTTAACGTTCAATCCGTTTCGGGCAAGAAACAGTCAGATCGAGATGTGCTCTATCGACACTCCATTCTTCACACAAGGCGGCCCTGATCCCGTCAGCGTTATATCCCGTCTCACAAACACAAGCTCCAGAAATTGAGCGTCGTGCGCTTCCGTCGCATGCGAGCGATGGTCGCCACCCATCGGTTTTGGTGTGACACTACCCGTCGATCGCCACCGTTTCGAAATCCTACTGACCTAACTCGGGCTCACGCAATACCGTGCCGCAACATCCCGAATACTTGCGCCGCCATAAACGGCGGCAGCGATACGCTGGCGTGAATCTATTGATAACGGTCTCGGTATCAGCATCTCCCTATCAAGAAATGCTGATTATTTTTGCCTGAACCACTATATATGGGAATCCTAAATCGCATTCTTCTCGTTCAAAACGGCCAGAGCTCGCTCTAGAAAAATCGGGGCTATTCAATCCAACGTTTGGTCGTATAGTCAACTAGCTCAAAGATTTTGTAGATGGACAGCTTGGGGCATTTGGAGCGCCCATTAAATTGAAGATAAATATGTCGTGTCATCATCCTCACCTGGGATGTGATGGATGGTATGCGCTTTAATGTCACGTGCTACTGGATGCGTAGATAGCGAGTGCGAATCGTTTTTAAATCATGCGGCTTTAGAGGGAAAATCACTGACATTGGAGAACGCATAAAAATAAAAAACATCTCGAAATATGATTAAGTTCCTAGAATAAGTAGCGTTTTGGATCTCTCAACCGATAGATCGTAACTATCTCCAATACGTTGTTATAATATAAAAAATGGCTGTGTGGATAAAGTTGTAGGAAACAGGTAAGGTTCTTGTGCAGAAACCGTAAGTTTATGCATAATAATTTTAACACCTGAGAGAAAAATAATGGACTTCTACTTCTGTCCCCTCCAAACATCATAGACGGTGAGCACAAACATTAAATGCACTGTCGAGTTGGGGCTGTATTGAACCTCATAATGATGCGATAGGGATTATTCTCGTGGCAATAGGAACCTAAATGGATAGGAAGCTATGCACGCAAGATGACAGCGGTAATGCGCAAGCAAAGAGGGTGTAATTAGGGCGTATGTTCGTGAGTTTACGAATACTATTGGGTGCGATTTTCTTTATTACATCCTGCTTTGGCGCTGATGACAGCGTTGCGCAAGGTAAGCCACGACTGCCGTGGACCGACGGCAAGATCATTGAATACAACGCCGTTGATCAGGATTTGAGGAATTTATTACGGTCGATCGTTCGGGCGGATGGCGGTTTTAACATAATCGTTAAGAATGAGGTAAAGGGACAGGCCACCATTCAATTTGATAAGGCTCCGGTCGCGGCGGCATTCAATCAAATTATTGAGGAAAATGATCTAGATTATACCTATTCAGAGAGTGAAAAAACTGTAACCATTTTTCCAAACGCTGGAGGACAGGCTGTCAGCCGCGTCTTTCTTACCCCGGCGGTTGCAACCTTTGACGAGATCAAAAACGCTTTGCGGCAACATGGGCTTGGTGAGGATGGTATTTCTTTCGACAAGTCGAGCAACACAATTTCAATTACCGGAGAACCTGACCGGGTTGGCGAGGTTGGGAGCCTAGTCAAACAAATCGACGCCGCTAAAGTTCAGCAAGTTCAGCTGCGCGCAGAACGGCGCACTTTAAATGCTGCGAACGTAAGCGAGCGAGCTAAAGCCGCTGTAGATCGTAACAAGGCTGTGTCGGATCAAAGGCGTGCCGATTTCCAGCAGAAGATGTATGAGAGGATGCAGGATTTTAAGGTCAAGCTTATTCCTCTGAGGTTTGCCAGCGTATCCTCGACTAATAAGAAGTTCCAAAACAAAAATTTTAGTGTGCCGGGTATAGAGGAAACCTTACACAAGGTTCTCGGTCTGCCGCCGCCAGGACAGCCGCAGAGCGAAACGGCATTGAATGCTGCCGCAGTTGGCGGGGGGGCGGGGCCCGCATATGAAGCTACTGTGATGTCTCAGCTTTTAAAGCCTATCATCTCGGTTGACGCGAGAACTAATTCGGTAATCGTTCGAGGAACCGATCAGGCTATTGCCAGTGTGGAAGAAATAATAACCCAGCTCGATCAGCCGCTACGCATGATTGAAGTTGAGGTTGCTATTATTAAAGCGGATTCCAACGTGTCGGAGGAGCTGGGCGTGGCTTGGCGTTATCGCGCTCGCAATCAAAATGGTGGCGCGCGGTCGGGTGCAGTTGATACAGGTACTACGAATGGGCGGGCCAGCGATACCAGCACTGGATTGGACGCAATCTCGCTTTTACCTACTCAGGGAGCCAGCACCGTCGCCTCTTTTATTATTGTGGGGGGGGAAGCCTTCCTGCAGGCTCAAATTAGTGCATTTGCGCAAAAAAATAGACTGCAGACGGTCGCGTCGCCGCGGGTGGTGACGCTTGATAACGTTACTGCGCGGGTTACAGCGGCCACGAATGTGTATATTCAGACGGTGGCGTCAGGTGATGCAGGCAGCTCTGTTGAACAAATTGAAACGGGGCTCGAGCTCGTCATTCTTCCGTCCATTGTTCCATCCGACGTGGCCGGCGAGCAAAATCTTGTGCGATTAGATTTGACTGCTAAAAATTCTACGCCCTCGGCGTCGATATTAGGTGGCACGGTAGATGTCGATTCCGCGGAAGTTCAAACCCAGATACTCATCCCCGACGGAGCAACTTTCATAATGGGTGGTCTGTTTGCTGACTCGCGGAGTGATGGCAGCTCTGGTGTTCCAATCTTAAAGGATATTCCATTTGTAGGTCAATTTTTTCGTACCAACACTTCCTCCGATAATTTGAACGAAACTATATTCATGATAACGCCCCGTATCGTAAACTCTCAGGAATTGAGCAAGGATATGGCAATTCGTGTCGGCACGCGTTCTTATATGAAACATCAACGCGATATTCTGGCGCGTACGTCGCGTGAACTGGAGAATGGTGGCAACGGGTATTTTCCTAACGCCATTCGTGCACAGGAAGAAGAAGAGTAGGTTAGAAAAATTTTATGATCGAGAAATTAGTTATTTCTATTAATTGGGTAATTGGGGCGCTAGCAATCGGGTTCTGCTTGGTGTCAGGCAGTGTGGTTGGCGAAGAAGGGCTCAGCCAGGGGGCGGTCAAGCAGACTATGGTTGCCGCCGTAGAAGTAATAGCGAGACACCAGGAAAGTAAGCGCAATACCTCGGGGACAGCCGATTTCGTTACATTTTCCCGAAACCCAAATGATATGAAGAAAGCGCTAAAGGTTCAAAGCGTACCCCAAGGGGATTTCACACTTGAGGCCTTTGAAAGTAGCAATGCTGCTGTCGGAAAATTTTTGGTAATACGCGCTATCGTGTCAAGCGAATCTATACGGAACGATCGAGCCCAGCCTTTGATTTATCAAAAAATTATTCCCGCTGATGGAGGTGTGACGCGTGGAGAGTGGGTGCCTCTCTCGAACGTTTCGTATGGTCTGAAACTTTTCTAACCGTCGGTAGAAATAAGTGATGAACTGTAAATGGATTTTGTTTGTTTTCTTTGGGGTGAGCTTGTTTCTCCCCGGTTGTCTCACGACGGAGAACGAGCTGAACGAAAGTGGCTTGGTTGTCGGGGTGACTGCCCCATCTGAGAAAAAAATAATACAACTAAACCAAGAGAATGTGGTTCATGCTCCAGATTGGGAAGCCGGGTCAGAGTGGAGCTATAGTGATGGGTATAGTTTGCGTGTAAAATTCACTGCGGGTGATGTGACTGTATTTCAGCGTCTCGATGCACCGGAACGGTGGTATAGTCG
>JAPKDL010000199.1 GCA_028822585.1 Alphaproteobacteria bacterium
CTCATCGAGTTTTGATGACTGGTGTAGTAACTGTCGCACATCATTCTGCATAGCCATCAGGGCAGGTACCACGAACAAGACAATTGCTGCAGCGCAAGCGAGGCCGAAGACGATGGTCACGGCCATGGGGATCAAGAACCGAGCCTGCAGGCTGGTTTCAAACAACAGAGGTGTTAACCCGCCGATGGTGGTCGCAGAGGTCAAAATGATGGCTCGCAGGCGGTCGCAGGCGCCTCCGATGATCGCGTCGTGAAGGGGTTCAAACTTGGCGCGCCACTCAATAGTTGTCACCAAAATAATCGCGTTATTGACGACAATCCCGGCAAGGCCAATCAGCGCCACTAGGCTAAGAATGGTCAAATTGTAGTCAAGCAGCCAATGGCCAACAACGGCACCAACAAACCCCATAGGGATAATCGCCATCACGACGATGGGGCGCGTATAGCTGGCAAACACCCAGGCTAAAATGATGTAGATCCCTGCCAACCCGATCATTGCTCCGAGGCCCATGTCGCCAAACGTCTCCGCCCGTTCCTCCGACTTACCCTTGAAGGATGCGGTGACGCCGTGCTTTTTGGAAATTTGCCATAGCCCGTCTCGTTGGACGGCGGTCTCGGCATTGGCCGTGCTAAGGATGGCTGTATCGAGCGTCGCCGTAACGGCCACCTGACGGTTTCCATCCTCCCGGCTGATCCGGGCAAAGCTTTGATTGGGACGGCGTGAAATTATTTCGGCTAGCGATACCTCTGCGCCTGCGGGGCTACGAAGATAGAGACGGTCCAGAATATCCGTGTCGAGTTCACCATCGGGCAACTTAACCCGAACGGTGACTTCCTCGTCGCCGCGCGGGAACCGCTTTGCGATAGCGCCTTCGATTGCATTTCGTACCTGACGCCCGACGCTTGAGGTGTCGAAACCCAGCGCCCGTCCCCGTTGGGATACCTCTATGATGGTCTCGAGTTTGCCATACGGGAGATCGTCTTCGATGGCGCTCACGCCGGGATAGCGTTTGAGCAGCAATTGGACCTCGTTTGACGCCTTTTTGAGTGCGGCGATATCTGTCCCAACCAGTCTGATATCCACGTCACGGCCCGGTGGACCACCAGCAGCTTCGCGGATCGTGAAATTATCGGTCCCGGCAGTCGGTCGAATTTCGGCGCGCCATGCATCGACGAAAGTCTGTGTGCGGACATCGCGCTTATCCGCCGTCCGAAGTTCGACTATGAGCCCCCCAATACTATCCGTTGGTGCCCCGTTGGATGCTCCCTGGCTGCGTCCAACGGAGGTGCCGATCTTTGCAACCGACATACGGACGAGATCGTTGGAGTTGCCTTCGTACTTCTTTGCTGTGGCATAAAGGGCGCGGTTCATCTCATCGAGCATCGTTTGGGTAGTTGCCCGCGGTGTTCCTGGCACCATCTTGACATTGGCGAAAATTTTGTCGGATTCAGGAGAGGGGAAGAAACTGAATCCAACCCGTCCACCGACAACGAGACCAACAGCCAGCACAAACAACATCAGCGCTACAGACAGTGTCGTGTAACGCCAATTGACCGCGAGTTCTACTAGCCGGAGAAAGGGTCCGTCCCGAAGAGCCGCAAATCTTTTGTCGAATCCTCTGCGATACCGCGCTGCCAGGCTGTTGGATCCCGTCTCGGTCTTTCCAATCGCGCTTCGCAGGTGGCCTGGCAGGACAAAAAAACACTCAACCAGGCTGGCGATCAGCACGGCCACCACCACAAGGGGAATGGCGGAGATGATCTGGCCAATGATATTGGAGATAACGAAAAGTGGGAGGAAGGCGCAGATGGTTGTCAGGGCCGCCGACAGCACTGGAATAGCCATGCGCTGGGCGCCGCTGATGGAGGCTTCAAGTGGTGTCAGGCTGAGCTGACTGCGGGTGTCGGCATGTTCTCCTACAACGATGGCATCATCAACGATGATACCGATGGTCATGATTAGTCCGAATAAGCTCACCATGTTGATGGTCTGCCCCGTCGCCAGCATGACACCGAAGGTGGCCATTAATGAGGCTGGAATGCCGACCATGACCCAGAAGGCGACTCGGGCCTTGAGAAATATCATTAACACCAAAATGACGATGATTAACCCACTGCCACCGTTTCGGATCAGCAGATCGATCCGATCCTGGAGTAGATCAGTTGCAATGTCATACCGTTCCACCGTCATCCTTGAGGGCAGCGTCGGACTAATCTGGTCGAGATAGGTTTCCGCAATGGCCGCTTTTTTGAGCGCGTCGGAGCTGACGGCCCGCTGGACATGCAGCTCGACCGCTGGCAGCGACCGCCGCCGCGCCGTTACACCATCGTCGTTAAACGCTTCCCTGACCTGAGCGACATCCCGCAAATAGATTTTTTTCCCGTCTTCCAGAGCCTTAATCTCGACGCCTTCCAGATCGCGGGCGGTCCTTAACAGACCGAGACTTCGGATTTGCCGCTGGCCACGACCCACGTCTCCGGAAGGAAGGTCTTGAGACGTTTCACCGATTTTGGTCGCGATGCCGGACAGGGTCAGATCTAGTCGGCGTAGTACTGACGACGGCACGTCAACCAGAATTTCTTCATCAAGCGTACCGATAAGATCAACCTTGTTGATGCCGCGTTCAAGCAGCCCGTCGCGTAACCTTTTGGCATAGGCTTTTAGAGATGCATCGGGAAATGGGCCGGACAGCACAACCCGCATAAGGGTCTCATAGCGGACGATACGGCTGATATCGGGCGTCTTGGACTCTTCGGGGAACGTCCGTACCCGCGAGATCGCGGCTTCTACATCCGACAGTGCAGCCTGCATATCGCTGTTGGCCTCGAACTCGATACTCACACTTGCCAGACCTTCATAGGCCGATGATTTGACGCGTTTTACACTATTCAGAAATCTGACTTCTGGTTCGATCGCCTGAACGATATTGCTGTCTACATCGCTAGCAGTAGCGCCAGGCCATTCCACGCGTACAGAAACGACATCAATGCCGAAATTGGGCAAAAATTGCGCGTTGAGTTTTAAGAGCCCATAAATTCCCGCGATAATCATCAGGGCTAGGAGCAGATTTGCCGCGTTTTTGTGACGGGCAAATCGGGCAATTATTCCGGTCATTCGGACTGGCTTATCTTCCGAACCTGGGGCGGTGTCTGTTGGAACCGATTGATTTTCGTTGGGCACGTTCAGCGGACCTCTACGCGTAGACCGGGTCCAATTTCTGGAAAATGTGTCGTCACAATTTTGGTGCCGTTGGGAATCTTTGAACGAACAAGCACATCTTTTGCCACTCGGCGAAGTACTTCCACTCGTCGCGGCGATAAGCGACCTTTTTCGATAACATAAACAGTGCCGTTGGTGCCAAGCGCGCTATCGGGCAACCGAAGAACATTTCGATACATATTACCCGGTACGCTCACTTCAACGAAAGCACCAGGCCGCAAGGGAGTATTGAGATCGGGTGCGTCTAGCCGCGCATATACGCCAATGCCGCCGCTGGCGGCATCGATCTCTGCGCCTAGTCGCTCGATAGTGGCGTCAAACCGGAAACTTTGTTGCCCGACGCGCCAATCTATTTTGATTTTCCGGCCAATCAGAATCGGGCCCGCTTGTGGGCCTGCGGTACCTGCGAGGCGCCCAAAATCACTGCGGCTGAGCTGGAAGGAAACTTCGAGACGTTTGGTAATGATAAGGCGGGCGAGACGATCTCTACTCCCCACCCGCTGTCCAACTGCGGCAACTGCACTGGCGAGATAACCGTCTTCGGGGGCGATCAAAGTTGTTTCGCTCAGATTTCGTTGGGCTTGACTAAGTGCTGCTTGGCTGCGCGCTAACGCCGCCGTTAATTGATCCATTCTGGCGTCGAGTCGCTCGCTTAACTGAGTTTGGTTCTGGACCGATTGTTGTGCATCATTGTAGGCAATGGACGCGTCATCCCGAGACTTCTGAGATAGCGAGCCACGCGCACTTAGCTTTTTCTTCCGGTCGA
>JAPKDL010000200.1 GCA_028822585.1 Alphaproteobacteria bacterium
CCAGTCCGAAATGAGCCGTCGCGATATTGAATCGGCGCGAGGCAGCCGCAACGTACTGGTTTCAGGGGAATTTTGGGCATCGAGAACTTGTTGCCGGGTAAACCATCCCGCATCGTCCATCTCATCAAAATTAATATTCATGTCTTCGCTTGTCGCCAGGGCCGTATAGCCCAACATAATCGAAGATGGGAACGGCCAAGGTTGTGATGAGTGGTAGTTCACATCGGTGATGGTCAACCCGACCTCTTCGAAAACTTCTCGCACCACCGCGTCTTCCAGGCTTTCGCCTTGCTCCACAAATCCGGCCAGCACTGATTGTTGTCCCGACGGCCACGCCGCTTGTCGTCCCAACACCACGCGATCAGCGCCGTCATGCACCAACATAATGACCGCGGGGTCAATCCGGGGAAAAATTTGCGCCATGCAGTCGGCGTTCGTGCATTCGCGCATGTGCCCGGCTTCCCGCGATTCGGTCTTGGCACCACAGGTCCCACAGAATTGGTGGCGCATATGCCATTGAATGGCGCCGCGCGCATACACCAGCAAAGAGCCATCTTCATGACCCAGCCGTTGCCCCAACCCCCGCATATCCATGAACCGGCCATGGTCTTCCAGCGGTGGGTCTTCATATCCGGAAAAATCAGCGGCGAAATGCGCAACGCCCTCTAACAAGCCCAAAAACACAACCGTATCTGCGCCAAACATCAAGCCGCGCGACATGGGCACCCGAACACCTGACGGCGCACGGCCTTCCAAAACCAGGCTTTTCATATTCCACAGCGGGATCAGCACCGATTTCGGGCTGGCGAGTTGTTCCGAAATCCAGTCTGTGTCCGTCCGTAGATGCGAAGCGCGATCAATCGGTCCCGACGCGTAAAAATTTGGCGTTTTCATGGTGAGGATATTGCCATGATTTGGCGACGCACGCAATTATTGACAGAATCCAAGCAATAGACCCTTGTCCCAACGCCTCAAATATCTGATATAGTCGTGTTGGAAGGCTGGCTTGTGGACGGATCCCTCGCCAACCCGGTCAGATCCGGAAGGAAGCAGCCGTAACGAGACCGATTTGGGTCGCCTGTCCAGTCTTCCACGAAATTCGCCCCCGTATCGCCTTCCAGGAAGCGGCGCTACATGACCGGTACAAAATGACTGACATTTTGAACACTTCCGGCGACTTGTCCGGCGACGATCCCGGCGCTTTGTTGTCAACGCAAGAAGATGACAAGGCCGGATATCGCGTCCTCGCTCGTAAATACCGCCCGACCAATTTCAAGCAACTAATCGGCCAAGCCGCTTTGGTGCGAACGCTATCCAACGCGATCGATTCAGGCCGGATCGCCCACGCCTTCATCCTGACCGGCGTTCGTGGCGTTGGGAAGACAACCACGGCGCGTATCATTGCACGCGCACTGAATTGCACCGGCCATAGTGGCGAGGGTGGCCCAACCATCGACCCTTGTGGAGTCTGCGACAATTGTCATTCAATTTCCGAGGACCGGCATGTCGACGTCATCGAAATGGACGCCGCCAGCCGCACCGGAATCGACGATGTTCGCGAACTGATCGAAGGCGTTCGCTATCGGCCCGTATCGGCGCGTTACAAAGTCTATATTATCGATGAAGTACACATGTTGTCGCGTCAGGCGTTCAACGGGTTACTCAAAACGCTCGAAGAGCCACCCGAACACGTCATATTTATTTTCGCTACGACCGAAATTCGCCGAGTGCCCGTCACCGTATTGTCTCGCTGCCAACGCTTTGACTTGCGGCGCGTCGATATGGCGGAGTTGACCTCACATTTTAAAAACATCGCGAAACAAGAAGGTGTTGAGGTTGAAGATGAAGCCGTCGCGATCATTGCTCGCGCCGCTGATGGGTCGGTTCGTGATGGATTGTCATTGCTGGACCAAGCGATAGCGCTGGCGGGCGGCACAGTCACGGCGGAACAAATTCGCGATATGTTGGGGTTGGCTGACCGCAACGCCGTGTTTGATTTGTTCGACCAGCTCATGTCCGGTGATATAGCTGGCGCGCTTGATCGTTTTGAGACGATGTACCGCGACGGCGCAGACCCGGTCATCGTGTTGCAGGATTTGCTGGATGTCACCTATTGGCTGACCCGAGTGAAGGTGGCGCCGATAATCGCCGAAGCGTCCGGCGTACCGGAAGCTGAACGGACCAGAGGGGCAGCGATGGCTGCATCGTTGCCAATGCCGGTGCTAACGCGAAATTGGCAAATGCTGTTAAAAGGTTTGGGGGAAACACAACACGCCTCGGTGCCAATGCAAGCCGCTGAAATGACGCTGATCCGCATCGCCTACGCCGCCGATGTGCCGCCGCCTGCCGATCTGGTGCGCAAGTTGCAAAAAAATGGGGCCGATGCCCAGACCCAACCTGTGCCGTCAGCCCCGGCACAACCATCTACCTCGCCGCCAACAACGCCGACGACTGCACAAATTATCCCCGTTCCAGAGGCGCGTCCAGAACTCGCACCTGACAAAAACCCCGATGAAGGTCAGTTTGCCGCGCCCACGTTTGACCCTGATGGTGATTCTGGTGGCGATTTGGACGCAGACATCGACGCGCCAGCGGAAATGGTGGAATCAGCGCCGCCGGCCAATTTCGAAGCTGCCGTCAAACTGTTCGAGGACAACCGCGAAGGAATTTTGACAAAACATTTGCGGCATGACTTGCACCTTGTCCGGTTCGAAGTCGGAAAGATCGAATTTAGGCCAACAGAATTTACACCCAAGGATATGGCCAACAAATTAAGTCAGCATTTATCAACATGGACTGGGATGCGCTGGATGGTCAGCGTCTCACAGGAGCTTGGCGACCTGACATTGGCGGAACAACAAGACGCCTTCGAGGCAGAACAATTAAAATCCGCGGAGTCGCATCCGTTGGTCGACGCCGTTCGATCTCATTTCCCTGGCGCTACAGTCAACCGCGTCACAGTGCGTGATACAGCCATGGCGGAAAATTCAACCGGTGCGACGCCAGACCTAGCGGTGCCGGGCCTATCAAAAGGAGAGCTCCGAAAGTGAAAAACCTTGCACAAATTATGAAGCAAGCTCAGGAAATGCAGTCCAAAATGTCGGAAATGCAGGAAAACCTTGTAAATGTCGAGATTACCGGCGAATCGGCGGCCGGCATGGTGAGCGTCACGCTGAATGGCAAAGGCGGTATGATTCGCTTGAAAATCGACCCATCGCTGATCAACCCCAGCGACGCAGAAGTCATGGAGGATTTGATCCTGGCGGCCCACAACGACGCCCGTTCAAAGGTCGACGCCCGCATGCAGGAAGAAACATCAAAAATGATGGGTGGCATCGAACTGCCCCCCGGCATGAAATTGCCATTTTAATGACCCTTGCCTAGCCATTGCGGCCATGACAGAAATTGAACGACTTATCCGACTGCTCGCCCGTATGCCGGGGTTGGGGCCGCGTTCAGCGCGCCGCGCCACACTGCATCTGATCAAGAAACGGGAGACGTTACTGGAGCCGTTGGCCCGCGCGTTGACCGACGCCGCCCAGAATATTCGGACATGTCGTGTATGCGGCAATGTCGACACCAATGACCCCTGCGGCATATGCACCGACCCCAAACGCGATTCCACATTGCTCTGTGTAGTGGAAGACGTTGCAGATTTATGGGCCTTGAATCGAGCCGACATATATACCGGTCTCTTTCATGTATTGGGCGGAACCTTGTCAGCGTTGGATGGCATTGGACCGGAAGACTTGAATATTTCGCAGTTAATTGAACGTGCGCAGGCCGACGCTGTCACCGAAGTCATATTGGCGATGAATATGACGGTAGATGGGCAAACCACCGCGCATTATATTTCTGAACGGTTGGCGTCAGCCGACCTTCGCATCACACAACTGGCGCATGGGGTTCCGGTCGGCGGCGAATTGGATTATCTGGACGATGGCACGCTGTCAGCAGCGTTGCGGGCCCGGCACGAATAAG
>JAPKDL010000201.1 GCA_028822585.1 Alphaproteobacteria bacterium
CATCGGGTCTTCTTTTGGGGGTCAGACGAGTAGTGCGGGGTTAGACGGGCGTGGGGCCTTTGAGCAGAATGCGTTGGTGCAGCCGGGTTTGGCCCACGGGAAAATCCATGTTGACTGAATGCACCAGGCATCGATTATCCCATAACAATAAATCGCCAACGCTCCATTCGTGATGGTAGCGGTATTCAGGGCGAGTCATCCGTTCTACCAAATAGTCGAGCAGTTCGTCGCTTTCTGCACGTTCCATCCCGACGATCTGGTCGGTGCGATTCATATTGACATAAATCGCTTTTTTGCCGCTGTCGTCGTTGGTGCGGATCAGTGGGTGGATTACGTCTGGCGTTTCATTGGTTTCCACTTTGCTCAGCGACGAAGCGGTGGCGGGGGCGCGTTTTGTGTCGTAGCTGTGTACCGCCTGCAGGCCGTCGCAGCGTGCTTTAACGTCATCGGGTAAGTCATCATACGCTTTGCGCGAATTTGAGAACCCGGTTTGGCCGCCGCTGTTAGGGATTTCCAGTGATTGCAACATCGTCGCTTTGGCGGGCTTCATCATATAGGAGTCATCGGTATGCCACCCGGTCAGGCGCATAAAATTCATGTCGTCCGGTTTCGATTCAGGCGTTTTGTAGGTCGAGTTCAAAATAGAAACCGTGGACACGTCGTCGTCTCGCTGCTTACGGAGTAATTGCTCTTGCGGGTCGCCAAATTGCCGCGCCACCCGATCAAATTCAAAATGGGATAGGGGGGGCGAGCGGAAGCAGATCAAATGATATTCCAGAAAGGCGTCCTGGATTGTGCTGGTGTCGACGGCGCTAAGGTCTCGGCTCAGGTCGAGGTCTTGAATTTCAACGCCGACCGCCTCGTTCAAAGGTTGAATTTTCATGGTTGTTTACACCCGAAAGAAATATGCCCATGGACATTCTATGAATAATGAACCGTGATTGGACTGAAGAACAGATAAAAAACGATTGCCCTAGCAGCGTGACCAAAACGGATCGGTCCCATCCGTTTCTGTTAGTTGTGTCGCCAGATCAAAAGTGGCTCGAGAGATCTGAACACCTGTGATAGGTGAGTTTTCTATCTACAACGGGCATAAATTACCCTCAACAGCAGGATCGACATGACACGACGCCCCTTCCGTAATCAGACACCTATTTTCAAGTCGAAGGTCGCCCTTACCGCTATTTGACTGCTGCAATAGACTGGTTCACACAGCCCGCTGCTGTCCTGGCGTTTGTCGGTCACGCTAGAAGTGGTTTTTGGATTGAAGCCGTTGAAGAAGCGCTTGCCCGACATGGCAAACTGGATATTTGTAACACAGATCAAGGCTCACAGGTTGCCTCTATTGCCTTCAGCTAGGTGCTGAAGGATACCAAAATCAGTATCCCCATGGACGGGTGAGGTGCTTGGCGGGAGAATATCTTCTTGGAAAGGCTGTGGTGAACAATCAAATATGAAGAGGTTTTCTGCACGCCTGCGGCTACGTGCGCAAGGCTCAGGCAGCCATCGGAAAATATTTGATCTTCTACAATACCAAACGCTCGCATTCATCGCTTGATCGCTAGACACACGATCAGGCTAACTTCAACTGGTCGGTGCCACTCCTGGTCGCAGCTTAAAAAGCGTTAGAATCTACTTATAATCTGGACCCAGATTATTCAAATAAACCGAACCACTTCTGTTGTGACGGTTGAAAAATTTAACAAATTTAACGTTATCCGCCAAAGCCGCAGTTTAAATGGCCGGAATGGATGAGGTTTAAAATATTCGGTAGATGGGATGAGCGCGGTTACCTATCTGGTAATGCGAAGTTTGATATCGTAACAATATTATCAACCAGAAACACAAAGGATATTTTGATGGAAACCGAAATGGTCAAAAGCGAAGTGGCAGATTTTATCGCGGTCGTGACGATGGATAACCCGCCAGTGAACGCGCAGAACATGCAGTTTCACCAGGACATGATGTTGACCTTTGACACGCTGAGCGACATGGATGATGTCCGTGTCGTGGTGTTGACGGGGGCGGGTAAAAATTTTTCCGCTGGCGCCGATATCAAGGGACGAGCGGGTAAAACGCGCGGTCCGGGCGAAGCGTGGCAGCATAACCGCACAGCGCGGGAGTGTTTTCATTCAATAGTCGAATGCCGTAAACCGGTTATTGGCGCGGTCAATGGCGTGGCTTTGGGTGCCGGGCTGGCGGTTGCGGCGTCCTGCGATATTTTGTTTGCGGCGGAAAATACGCTGATCGGATTGCCGGAAATCAATGTAGGACTGCTGGGTGGCGGACGTCACGCGATGCGCTTGTTTGGCCACTCCACGGTCCGGCGCATGATGTTCACTGGATACCGCATACCGGGGCCGGAGCTCTATCGG
This sequence comes from Alphaproteobacteria bacterium, assembly GCA_028822585.1. Lineage (GTDB taxonomy): Bacteria > Pseudomonadota > Alphaproteobacteria > UBA8366 > JABJJH01. Next base: position 2,376 of record JAPKDL010000201.1, read on the forward strand.
TTGGGTGTGGTTGAAGCCTGTGTTGCGGCGGAAGACTTGATGGACTCGGCGATGGAAATGGCGCGCGACATCGCCGCGAAAAGTCCCATCGCCATGGGTCTTGCTAAAGAAGCGCTCAACGCGATTGAAGAAATGAGCCTGCGCGACGGTTATCGTTACGAACAGAACAAGACGACTGAGTTGTCCAAATACGATGACTCGCGTGAAGCCATGTTGGCATTCGCCGAAAAACGCGCGCCGGTATTTAAAGGCAGGTAGGGTTCAGATCATGCGCAAGTCCAGATTGCCTGCGGGCGCTGCTAATGTATTCCAAAAAATCCGCCAGAAACGATCCGAAGCGATCGCACAGGGGGTGGAATTGCTGGATTTGTCGATTGGCGAACCCAAAGGTCCGGCGTTGTTGAGCGCGCGGGAAACGGCGCGCGACGCTATCATGAGCAATGATGAAGCTATGCATGCTTATCAATATAATGACAGCCCCGCTGTATCAGGGTTTTCCCAACGCTTTGTCGCCGCGCATTTGACGGGGGACTTGGGGAACGCCGATGTCGATTACGTGCCGATTTCGGGGATAAAACCAATCCTTGGGTTGCTGCCGCTGGCCTGCGGTTGCGCAACCGACATCGTCACCGTGGCGACAATGACCAATCCAGGATATCCAATTCCTGCGAATTGGTGTGATTTGTTCCCCAATGCGAACCATTACGCGTTGCCGTTGAACACCACGAACAAGTTTCGGTTTGATGTTGGTGATATAGAATCTGGCACGGATTTGATTATGACGAATTATCCGCATAATCCGTCGGGCCAAGTGGCGACAGCAGAGTGGTTCGCCGCGCTATGTCGATATTGCAACGACAACAACATTCGTCTGTTTAATGACGCGGCGTATTGTTCGCTGAGCCATACAAAGGACAGTACGAATTTATCTGATGTCGCTGTGGATTACCCGAATTTATCCTGGGCGGAGGGGTTTACCGCTGCGAAACTGATCGGCAATGGGACAGGATGGCATGTCGGCGCCATGGTGGGGTCAAAAGACTTCATCGGCGATATCAAGGAAATTAAAGGAAAGGCCGACGCCGGATTCGTCGCGCCAATGGCTGCAGGTGTTTTGGCATCTCTGGAGAACGATCAGGAAGGCATTGCGCAATATCGCGCGATGTATCGTGAACGGCTGGACCTGTTAGGCGATTTATTGACCGATTGCGGTATGCGGCTCGCCATCAAACCCGTGGCGGGATTTTACACCCTGTGGGAAACCCCGACCCAAGCATTTGGCGAAGCGGTAGAAAACTCTGAGGCGTTCAATCTCATGATGATAGACAAGGTAGGTGTCGTCGGTGTGAATTTTTCCACCTACCTACGATACGCGGTCTGCGCCGATGTCGCATCTATGGAAGATGATTTGCGCCGGGCGTTTGAGATCGCGGATGTGCATTACGATTAAACAATTTTCAAGGGCACCGGCGCTAGACGGTTAAACCCGGCTTCGGTGGTAGACCCGGCCCTTGGATAAATCGTTTTGACGACGCTGCTGAGCGTTACGATATGCCCTGTGCATAACACTCTGCC
>JAPKDL010000011.1 GCA_028822585.1 Alphaproteobacteria bacterium
AGCACGCCCTTGCCATAAACATCCATCGCCAGGCCCGCGTAACCGAGGCCAGCGAGTTTGCGAGCAACCTCTTCTTCGAAGGGGCTACGACCGGCCCAAGCATGCACTATCAGTACGCCAGGACGAGGACCGGAGACAGCATTGTCCCAAGCGAAATAGCCCTCGAGCGCGGCGTCACCATCGACGTAGTCGATGGTTCTTGTTTGAACGGCCATGAGTGTTCTCCCTTAATCTTTGCGTGTCGCGCAATGGTAATGTGCTACACGTTCATCTGAACGAATTAAAATCGAAACCAATTCGATAACTTAATATGTTTATTATTTTTATACATCCTAACTTTCCATGATTTATATCTGTTAACCGCCCCCCTAGACCAAAATACAATTGCCAGCATGAATATGACCAAAAATACTTGGCCAAAAATGCTCGAGAATAATATTTTTTCAAAGATTATAAAACATAATCCAAATAAAATAAAAATTATAACCCAGCTTATTTTTGACAGATATAAAATCAATTTGTTCTTAGTTTCCATATTTTTTTTGTTAAAGACCCATCTGCGATAACCGAAAATAGACTTCACGGGTACATGCTCTCGTATACACTCTCTGTGGTGGTCTTTCTCTGTGTTTATATCGAAAAATGGAGGGTGAGATCACTTTGTCCTCATTAAAGTTGGTATCACTTTCAAGAATAATATGGGCTAGGTATATCTTTTACCTTTCCGCCACAATAGCCTCCCATGCTGTCGCAAGATGATTTGATCTACGTTTTAGATAGTAATTTTACCACCATATTGACTGATACGAGACACATAATCTAGTGGTCCACCCCGGTACATCCTGACCAACTAAGATGTCCTGATTACTTCAATTCCTAGTTGCGCAGTCAACAGCAAAAATTTCCAATTCGTGGGGCAGCAATATTTTTCTCCACAAAATTATAAAATCTATAATTCCCTGTGAGATAGATATTCTGGACGCATTTCCCCTCTTTAACTAGTCCCCTATGATGCATGTCTGCCCATAAAGTAATATACCTAGTACATATTTGACCAAACAATCCTCCTTAAACCTTACATACCAAATTCAATCTATAAGTTCAGTGTATTTTGCGCGTAGAAAATTACCCCAAAAGCATAATATTTACTTCACTCAAAATAGATTTAGAGCGAGTGATGTAATCCGTCATTTCATCTGTTTGTATCTTTCCGTAATGCTCTTCTATGTATTTTACAGAACAATCCGTTATTTTGGATAGTCGCCAACTAAAAAACAATAGAAAGGAAGCCCGATGCGATATCGTGAAGTTGGAGTGCTTGAACATGATCGAAACAGGGCGACGCCCGGCGTAACGTTGATTGTTAGGCTCCGGGGAAAGGGCGCGTATCTCGTTGGCATGCATGGCGAGGTTTTGCATGAATGGCACTTTCCGCTCGTGCCGGGGAACAACGTCTATTTGATGGAAAACGGCAATTTATTGTGGAGCGGCGAACCGGAAGACAAGGCCGCATATAACGGTGAGACGCATTCCCGGTTCGAGGGCGGCGATGGTCCCACATTGAAAGGTGGACGTGGCGGCATTCTTCGGGAAATAGATTGGGAAGGCAATATTCTTTGGGAACATATTAATTTTGACCAACATCACGATTGTCGCCGATTAGCTAACGGAAACACCCTATTCCTTGGTTGGGAGATCATGCCAGGGGAGGCAGCAAAGCGAGTTTTAGGCGGGCAATCGGGTACAGAACTCAACGGCATGATTTATAGTGACTACCTCCATGAAGTCACCCCGGCGGGTGATGTCGTCTGGGAATGGCACGCACACAGCGACATGGCATTAGAAAACTACCCCATGTGTGCGCGTTGCCAGCGCAACGAGTTCGCTCACGCCAACGCCTGCGCGCCGCTACCCAATGGTGATGTCATAATCAGTTTCCGCCGATTGAACATGATCGCCATCATTGATCGGAAAACCCGCAAACTCCGCTGGGAACATCGCGATGACAGTTGGGGTCATCAGCATGACTGCCAAATGCTCGACAACGGCAATATCATGCTGTTCGCCAACGGCATTCACGGTGCCGACATGCCGTATTCCCGCGTTATCGAACTAGACCCGAACACAAAAGAAGCTGTCTGGACCTATAAAGGGTCGCCACACTACTCGTTCTTCAGCCCGCATATCAGCGGTGCGCAACGGCTCGACAGTGGCAATACATTGATCTGCGAAGGGCAATGGGGCCGCGTCTTCGAGGTAACGCCGGACGGCGATATTGTCTGGGAATACGTGTCACCGTTTTTTGACCCGAACCCCGGCAGCAATGGTAATACGAACATGATGTTCCGCGCGTATCGCTACGCCGTGGAGTCGCCGCAAATTCGCGGTCGTGTGTCGATTTAACCCAGCCGTCAAGACGTGCTTTGACGCAATTTCGTGGGCACCAAACTGACGGTTTCATCGGCCAGCAAGCGCGCATAACGGTCGTCGTCAACACCCGCCAACGCCTTCAACACGGCTTCGCTGTCGCCGCCCAGAAACGGTGCCAGACCGCGCATGGGGTAACGGACGCCATTATAACGAAACGGTAATCCGGCCTGCCATTGACGCCCCACATGGGGTCGTTCGATGTCATAGAAGAAGTTGCGGGATTGCAGATGCGGATCGATCGCCACGTAGTCTGTCGCGTGAACAGGCGCGGCGGCGACGCCAAGTTTTTGCAAGCTCGCCGCAAGGGTTCCCGCCGTTTTCGCACGGGTCCATGCTGTAATTTCAACCTCGATTTCATCCTCCCGGCGCCGCCGTCCCGCACCTGTCGCGAAGGACGGATCGGCCGCCCAGTCATCGCGACCCATGGCCTGGACAAGCCCGGCCCACGCGGCGTCATCCGCAACAGCGATAGCGATCCAGCCGTCGTTTCCTGCGCATCGGAAGCAGCCGTGCGGCGCCATCACCGGATGCCGGTTACCACGCCGCGTTGGTTCACGTCCGGTCGCCTGACGAATCAGCAACGCCGGGGTGGTGAACGGCAACATCGCTTCAATCTGGGTGTTGTTGATCCACTGCCCTTTACCAGTTTGACGCTGGTGATATAGCGCGGTCAGCAACGACGCGGCACCATAGATGCCACCAATGGGATCGCCATAAGCGATATGTGCCATGGTCGGCGGCCAGCCTTCCTTTCCAGCGAAACTGGGCAAGCCAGAGCCTTGCTCCAACACCGACCCATAAGCCCGCGTGTCAGACCACGCATTCCCGTCGCCAAAGGCCGACATCGACAGCATGATCAGATCCTCCCGTTGGCAAGATAGGTCTTCAAAGCCAAGACCTAGCCGCGCCATCACACCGGCAGCCTGGTTTTCAACCACGACGTCGCAGGCGGCGACCAATGCTTTCGCCAGAGACATGCCGTCGGGTTGGGTCAAATCAAGGCTAATGCTTTTCTTCCCTCGGTTAAGTGCGCTGAAGTGCTTACTTTCTTCATATTGCTTCCGACGCAACGCCTCGGGCGTCCACTCTACGCTGCGCCACCAGTCGGGATAACGTCCAGCTTCAATTTTGATCACCTCGGCGCCGAAATCCGCCAGCATCCGCGTCGCCAAAGGCCCTGCCCAACCCATGGAAAAGTCAGCAACGCGAAGGCCCACCAGGGGCGATGCGCCGGATCCCACGCCGTCAAGAGGCCTCGCCGTCGCCCTGTTACCGACCGCGTCATGATTGGCAAGGGGCGGGGTCCCTTCCAACCGCAGCGGCGTCAGCGGCACCTTATAGATTTTATTACCGACAGCGAAGCTCGCCAAGGACCCGCGCGCATTGAAGATCGGGTGCTCCAGAATACCCATGGCGTCCGGCACGATGACCATCGGCACCTTGTGCCTACGCCCCAGCGCCGCCCATTCCGCCGCCGTCCGGTTCGGGAACTTTGTATCGAACGCCGCCTCCATCCGCGCGGCATGCGGGTAACGTCCCCGGGGTGCCTGCAGCTCCGGATCATCGGCAAAGTCCGGCAAATCCAGCATCAGGCAAAACGCGCGCCATTGGGCCGGTGTAATCGGCGTAATGCCAATCCACCCTTCTTTGCAACGGTGAATACTGAGCGGGCAGGTCGGCAGATAGCGGTTGACGCCCAGACGCGGGACCGCTTCACCACGAACATCGGAATGGCACATCTGCAGCTCGGCCATGATGATGATGGACTCAAGGATACTTACCTCATAATGCGCAGTTTTGGCCGGAACACCGCCAATCAACGCCGCCACACCGGCGCAATACGCCGCCAAGCCACCGACCAGCGTGGATTGATGTTCGCCCATGAACAACGGCGGCCCCTCAGTCGGTCCTACCGGATGCACAAGGCCGGACAACGCTTGGACCACCAAATCCGATCCCGCCCAATCCGCGTAATCGCCATCCGCGCCAAACCAGCTTATGTCGAGTGTCGCTATTTTGGGAGCTGGCAAGTCGTCAGCGAGGTTTCGGTCTTCGCCCACAATCAGAATATCACAGGATTGAGGAGACGCTCCCGCCAGTTTTCCTGCATTCAAATATTCAAAATACAACCCTTCGGTGGATGGTTCATCCGGGTCCAATCGTACGGTCCGCAATGGGTCGCCGCTTTCCGGTTCCAGGCGCGTGACAGCGGCGCCCATATCGGCGAACAGCTTTCCACAATAGGCCCCTGCAACACCGCCAGCGGCTTCCAATACGGTTACGCCGGAGAGCGCCGTCTCACGTAATTGCCCATCGCCCATTTATTCGCCCTCTGATTCCGAATTTCGAATGCACATATTGCAAGTATGGACACCCAAACAAGGGATATCCATGGCCTACCCATAGGCATTCCTGGTATAAAATTCATTGCTACAATAATCGCGAACAGGACGCGCCAAACCATGACAACGACGCATGACAGCCGAACTGATATCAAATGGGTCTCGCAAAACAACAAGCTTGTCCCTTACGCCGATGCTAAAATCTCAATCATGGCGCCCGGCCTGACATTCGCCGCGTTGGTGTTTGAAGGATTCCGCGCCTATTGGAACGCGGAGCGTAAGGACTTGTTAATTTTCCGGATGGAGGATCACTTAAAGCGATTGGAATTTTCCATGGCGCTTTTGGAACTGGACGACCCGCCATCTCTGGAAACTTTCGCCAACGACATTTTGGAAACGATCACGGCGAATGATTTTCGCGACGACACCTATATTCGCCTCCAAGTTTACGTCGATGAATGGGGCTCGATGAATTCGACCGGCCCTGTCGGCAGTTCGGTCATTTGCCGCCCACGCCCCCGCGTCGCGAATTTCCAGACCGGGCAAAAATTCATCGTCAGTTCCTGGCGGCGCAACGGTGAAAATGCCAGCCCATCGCGCATGAAAGCGTCCGGAAATTATCTGAACAGCAGGCTTGCCGGACTGGACGCTAAGCGTCAAGGCGCGGGCGGCGCCATTATGTTAAACGACGACGGCACGGTCGGCGAAGGTCCTGGCGGGTGCGTGTTTATTTTGCGCGACGGGGTTTTCATCACACCTGACGTCACCAGCAATATCTTGGAAAGCATCACGCGGGGAACCATTTTGGACATCGGCCCCTCGCTTGGCATTCCAATGGTGGAGCGCAGGGTCGGGCGTACCGAATTATATCTGGCCGAGGAAGCCTTTTATTGCGGCACCGGCCAAGAAATCATGCCTATCACCGCGTTTGATGGCAAATCCGTCGGCGCGGGGGAACCCGGCCCCCTCACCCGTAAATTACAGACCCGGTTCGACAATATCGTGCGCGGCGTCACTGACGATCATTCGGATTGGCGTACGCCAGTCTATAAGAGTTAACCCACCATGCCCAACAAAACTTTAGATTCAATACGGCTCGGCCTGATCTGGCAGCGCTTGAACGGCATCGTCGATCAGGTTTCGGAGACTTTCATACGCGCCGCGTTTTCCACCGTTGTGCGTGAAAATTATGATATGGCGTTCAGTCTACTGGACGTTCGGGGCCGGCAATTCGCGCAGTCCAAGCGTAGCATTCCCAGCTTTATCGGTACCTTACCGCGTACCTTAGCGGCAGTCCTCAAAAAATTCCCCCTCAAAACTTTCAAACCTGGCGATGTTATCATCACTAATGACGCCTGGATTGGCACCGGCCATTTGAATGACATCTCGATGATATGCCCCATCTTCGTCAATGGAAGGCTTATCGCGTTCGCGGGCAGCACCGCGCACACCGTCGACATCGGCGGCGCCCCGTCGCCCACGGCGCAGGACTGTTTCGAAGAAGGACTGTGCATTCCCATCTGCAAGATTGTGGAGCAAGGCGCGGAAATTCCTCTCGTCATTGACTTCCTGACGGAGAATTTACGCGCACCCGACGAAACGTTGGGTGACATTCGCGCGCAATTCGCCGCCTATCACGACTGCCAGCAAAAACTCGCCCATGTCCTGGAAGATGAGGGTCTGAACGACCTTGAAGACGTCATCGAGGAAATCATCTCCCGGTCGTCGAAGAGTATGCGCGACGTTATCGCGAGTTTGCCAGACGGGCGATATTGCGATGAATTTCAGGTTGATGGATTTGATGTTCCACTCACCATTAAATGCGCGGTGACGATCAAAGGCGACACAATAGACGTCGATTTCGCCGGATCATCCGCTCAAATAGACCGGCCGATCAACTGCGTTCTGAACTACACTTACGCCTATTCCTGCTTTGCCTTAAAATGCCTGCTGGACCCTGAGGTGCCCAACAATAGCGGGGCATTTGAAACCGTCACGGTCCGCGCGCCGGAAGGGTCGCTGTTCAACGCGGCGCGTCCCGCGCCCGTCTGGGGCCGTCATCTGACTGGCCATTACGCGCCCCCGGCGATCTTCGGCGCGTTAAGCCAAATTCTGCCAGGTAAGGTTATTGCGGAATCAGGATCGCCCTTGTGGAACGTATATTTTAAAGGCCATCAGGAAAAAGACGGCGCACCGTTCATCAAAATGTTTTTCATGAATGGTGGCCATGGTGCCCAATCGGCGAACGACGGCCCCGGTTGTCTGAGCTTTCCCAGTAATGTGTCCAATCAACCCGTCGAATTGTTCGAAAACCAGGCACCGTTACTGATCACCGAAAAATGCTTTGTGCCCGACACTGCTGGTGCGGGGAAATTTCGCGGTGGTGATGCGCAACGAATTTCCTTTCGCTCCAACGCCTCCACCCCCATCACGATGACCATTCGCCACGAGCGCATCACTTATCCGCCGCGTGGCTTGCTGGGTGGTGGCAACGGCGCGCCGGGCAAGGATTTGATCAACGGCGAGACAATTCCCGCTAAGTCCCGTCAAGTTCTTGAACCAGGTGACCTAGCCACGTTCCAAATGCCCGGCGGTGGCGGCTTACACGCCGCGCGAGAACGCCCGAAAGGCGCTGTTTCACGTGACATCAAACGCGGACTCCTAAGTCCCGAGCAAGCGCACCTTTCCTATGGGTATGATCATGAGTGACGCTATGAGCGGTTACAGGATCGGGGTCGATATTGGCGGCACCTTCACCGACGTCGTGTTGTGGAACATCGCCGACGCCCGCACAGAAAAAACCAAACTTCTTACCACACCGGACGAGCCATCCCGGGCGGTCATGGAGGGCGTCCGGCAAATCCTGTCCGACAACAACGTGGCGCCCCGTGAGGTTGACGCAGTCATTCACGGAACAACGCTGGTCGCCAACGCCTTGATTGAACGTAAAGGCGTCAAGACCGGGTTGATCACCACACGCGGGTTCAAGGATGTCTTGGAGATTGGCAGGGAGTGGCGATACGACCTGTTCAACCTCGACATTGAATTGCCGACCCCAATTGTCGATCGTCCCGACCGACACGAAATAACCGAGCGTGTGGATTCCGACGGAAATATTCTGACGCCTATCGAACTCAGCGAGCTTGACCAAATTTCGGAAAGCCTGGCTGCGGCGGGAATTGAGTCCGTCGGCGTATGTCTCCTGCACGCATATCGGAACGCCTCGCACGAATCAGCGATACGGGATTATTTAGCAAAAACTGCGCCAACGCTTTCTGTGTCGCTGTCTTCCGATGTCAGTCCAGAAATGGGCGAATACGAGCGAAGTTCGACGACCGTCGCCAACGCCTATATACACCCAATTTTCAAGACCTATGTCGACCTACTGGTCGACGGTCTTGCGGCTCTAGGCTGTGAGAAAGACTTGTTGTTGGTCCTGTCGGATGGCCGAACGGTTCGCCAGGACACCGCGACGCAATTTCCCATCCGCCTAGTCCAATCCGGTCCGGCAGCAGGTGCCCAGGCGGCGAGTATATACGGTGCCATGTCCAATGAAGGCGATCTGCTGTGCTTTGACATGGGCGGCACAACCGCCAAAGCGTGTTTGATCGAAGGCGGTGAACCAGAACGGACAGCGAATTTTGAAGTCGCGCGGGTTTTCCGCTTCGCCGAAGGCAGTGGCTTGCCGTTGCAAATTCCCGCCATCGACATGATCGAGATTGGCGCCGGCGGCGGCTCCATCGCGCGGATTGATCGTCTTGGATTGATCCAAGTAGGCCCAGACAGCGCCAGTTCCGTGCCCGGACCGGCGTGTTACGGCCTTGGCGGCGCGGATGCGACGGTGACCGACGCCGATTTGATCCTTGGTAATCTTGATCCGGAACATTTTCTGGGCGGTAAAATGAAGCTCAATAAGGCCGCTGCCGAGAAGGCGCTTCACACCGCCGTGGCCGCGCCACTGGGCATATCGGTGGAACAAGCAGCGTGGGGTATCCACGAGACCGTCACGGCGAACATGGCGCAAGCCGCCGCCGTCCACGCCATAGAAAAAGGCCTCAACGTCGCAAACTTCACGGTCGTGCCCATCGGCGGCGCAGGTCCTGTACATGCCTGCAGCCTGGCGCGAAAAATAGGCATCAACCGGATGATTTGTCCTGTTGGCGCAGGCGTTGCGTCGGCTATCGGTATGTTGGGGTCGCCCATTTCCTTTGAACTCGCGCAGGCCAGCATGTCCCGGCTCGATTCGGTGAATTGGCCGGAAATCGGATCAATGGTGGAGACTATGGTCACGCGCGGCCAGGACTTGGTGCGCCACGCTGGCGTCGAAGACACGGAAATCACCGTCACCATCAGCGCGATGATGCGCTATGTCGGGCAGGGGTACGAAGTGGACGCTGCGGTAAATTTAAAGGCGCTGGAACATGGCGATGCTGGCGCCATCAACGACAGTTTTTCAGCCGCCTATCTAAAGCGATTTGGACGCAATGAGAAAATGCCGCCAGAAATCACCACATGGCGAGTCGTCGTCAGTGGCCCCAGGCCACCCTTGCTGGACGCCATTGGCGCTGGCGGCGCGCTACAGACCAGCGCCGCGACCCCACGAACAACGCGCCCAGTTTATTTTGGACCGGAGCCCGGGTTCGTCGAAACACCTGTGTTCGACCGCGATATTCTTGGCCCCAGCGCCGTTATCGATGGCCCCGCCGTCGTGGAAGAAGCCGAGTCCACACTGATTATTCCACCGGATTTCACAGGCGCGGTGGATGAAGGCCTAAATATCATAGTATCACGCAAGGATTAACTATTATGCCTCCCTCTAATGACAAACACACAACGGTGGCGGATTTATTGATCGCGCGGTTGAAGGAATGCGGGCTGCAACGGATATTTGGCGTCCCCGGCGGCGGCAGCAGTATGGACGTGATCGACGCGGCGCGCCGCGTCGGTGTTGAATTCGTCCTGACCCGACGTGAAGATTCAGGCCTGGTCATGGCGGCCGTCACGGCCTGGCTATCTGACGCGCCGGGGCTAGCGTTGGCGACCAAGGGTCCTGGCGTTTCTTCCGCCGCAAATGGATTGGCGTCGGCGTATTTGGATCGCGCGCCAGTAATGTTTATCTCGGATGGTTTCGAAGAAGACGAACTGACCTATGTCTCGCACCAACATTTTGACCAGGCTGCGTTATTAGGGCCCGTCACGAAAGGCTTCAGCTTACTGGACGGCGATAACCCCGCCGCCCAAATTAATTCTTTGATTCAAACCATGACAAGCGCGCCAAAGGGGCCGACCTATGTGGAAATGACAGGTGCGGCGGCACAGCGTGGAATTACTGTAGGACCAGATTTGCCCGCGCCGACAATGGTTGAGGCGCCCAGCAACGACCAACTTGATAAGGCCAAAGCGTTGATAGCCGTCGCCAAACGACCGGTTGTGATCGCCGGATTGGAAGCGGCCACGGCGGAAAACGCCACCGCCATTCGCGACACGGTTAAAGCCTTGAACGCGCCCGCGCTCGTCACTTATATGGCCAAGGGCGTCATCCCTGATCGGGACGCTAATTTCGCCGGCATATTCACGGGTGGACAAGCTGAATTCGCCTGCGTTTCGGAGGCCGACCTCATCATCCTGGCTGGTCTCGATCCGGTTGAACTCATTCGCAAGCCCTGGGCCTATTCAGCGCCCGTGATCGACATCAGCGAGTTTCAACACCCGAAACATTATATGATCCCTAATTGTGGACTCTATGGTCCAGTCGCTACAACGTTGGAACAACTGGCAGACTGTTTGACGCCGTCCGAATGGACCACGCCGGAAATTACAGCGCATTTGGATCGCTTTCATCAGGCTATGTCATTTAAAGAACGGCCCAGCCTGACGCCGGTGGATATCGTCAAAATGGCGGCGACTGCATTTTGTGACAACCCCGATAAGGCGCCGCGTCTGGCGGTGGATGCGGGCGCTCATATGTTTTCTGCCATCGCCTTTTGGCCGGCAAGCCATGCGCTTGACGTGTTGATCTCCAACGGGTTGGCTACAATGGCGTTCGCGCTGCCCGCCGGATTGGCCGCAGCCCTGCATGACCCCCAACGCGGCGCGGTCGCCATGACTGGCGACGGCGGCCTTATGATGTGCATGGGCGAATTGGTCACCGCCGCACAGCAACAAGCGAATTTGACGGTCATCGTTTTCAACGACGGCTCGCTGTCGCTGATCGATATCAAGCGCCAGGAAATACAATTGCCAGATTTGGGCTTTAGTTGGAATCGTCCGGACTTCGCAGCGGCGGCGCGGGGTTTTGGCTGCACGGCGTGGCGGGTCACAGATGCGGCTGAACTTGAAGACGCACTGAACAATGCCGCGGCGACAAGCGGCCCGTGCCTCATTGACGTTCATCTTGATCCTGATGGGTATATTGAACAAATGCGAGCGTTGCGCGGTTAACGTGAAATGGGGATTTCAAATATGTTTCAGGCAATCGACGACTGGGCGGAGACATTAGTCAGCGAACAAAAATTGGCGATGACCCAAACGACAATCTTCAAATCGGGCGCGACGATTCACACCCACCGCACCGGCGTTACGGATATCACCGGCGACACGCCTTTGCCCGAAGACGCAATTTTCCGCATCTATTCCATGACCAAACCAGTAACCGCCGTCGCCGTAATGATGTTGGTCGAAGAGGGGTTGTGCGCCATCAACGACCCGGTCGCCACATACATTCCATCCTTTGCGAATGGACGGGTCTATCTGTCCGGCGACGCGGACGATTACGAATCCGAACCCGCACGCAGCGACATCACTATTAAACATCTTCTGACACACACAGGCGGACTGATCTACGCCAATCAAGCGGCGCCAACAATTGCAACGCTTTATAAAAGGACCAACGTCGATTTTTCCGCGCCGCATGACAGCTTCTCCAGCGCCGTCGATAGCATCGCGGGACTACCACTGGTGTCCCACCCAGGAGATGAGTGGCATTATAGTGTATCCCACGATATTTTGGGACGTCTGGTTGAAGTTCTTACTGGCCAACCCTTCGACAAATTCCTGCAAACGCGCATTTTCGACCCGCTTGGCATGGTCGATAGCGGGTTCCAAATTACGCCAGAAAATCACCATCGCCTGGTCGCCAATTACGGATACGATAAAATTACGGGAGACTTGAAAGACATCAGCAACTATTCCGCCAGCCGGTTCTTCAACGGCGGCACGTTGCTGTCCGGCGGCGGGGGGCTTGTCTCCACCTCGGCGGATTACTTGCGGTTCGCGCGAATGATGTTGAATTGTGGGGAATTGGACGGCGCGCGTTTGCTGAAACCTGAAACGGTCGCCACAATGACCACGAATCAACTTAAAAATGATTTGCCCGATTCAGGTGAATTGATACATAGCGGGGCCAACATGACCGGCATCGGGTTCGGGTTGATCGGCGCCGTCATGGTTGATCCAGCGAGCGCTGCATTCGCCGGATCCAAAGGCGATTATTGCTGGGGCGGGGCCGCGAGCACCTATTTCTGGATAGACCCGTCGGAAGCTATGATCGTCATATTCCTAACGCAGCTTATGCCGTCTTCCGCCATGCCGTTGCGCCAGGACCTTCGGCGGATGGTCTACAACGCCATCGCTAGCTAAGCGGCAATGCGCGCTGTAACCGATTCATGCCTTCTGCGATGGTTTCCAAGGATGTGGCGAAGGAGAGGCGCAAGTAATGGTCGCACGACGCGCCATACGCGCTGCCCGGCGTCAAAATAACCCCGCTCTCATTTAACAATTTATCGGCGACGGCCTTGCTACCGCCCCACGCTTCGGGGATTTGCGCCAACGCGTAGAAGGTGCCTTCCGGTAACGGACATATAACGCCTTCGATCTGATTAAGTCCCCGCGCGACGGCGTTGCGCCGTTCCATGTATTCATTGCGCATTTCCTCAACGAAAGGCAAACCATACTCAAACGCGGCGACGGCGGCGTATTGAATTATGCTGGCCGCGCACCGGGTGGTGATGTGATTAATCTTCGTCAACACGGGTGCCAACGCCTCCGGCGCAATGCAGTACCCAAGCCGCCACCCGGTCATGGCGAAGGATTTCGACAGGCTGGTGGCGATGACGGTCCGCGACGCCGCATCCGGGCTGACCGACGAGATAGATATATGTTCCGAACCTTCGTAAACCAACTCGCTATAGACCTCATCGGCGATGATCCACAGGTCATGTTTTTCCGCAACGTCGGCAATGCCCACCAACTCATCCCGAGACAGAACCCGGCCTGTTGGGTTCCACGGGGTATTTACGATGATCGCGCGTGTCTTCGGCGTGACGGCGGCGGCAATGCGGTCAGCCTCCACAATGAACCGCCCCTCGACGGTTGGCATCGCAACGCCAACAGGGACGCCGCCAGATAATTTAACCATCTGCCGATACGGTCCCCAAAACGGTTCAATCACAATCACTTCGTCGCCAGGGTCCAGAACAGCGCGCATGATTGTCGACAACGCGCCGTAGGACCCGTTCGTCACCACGATGGCGCTGGAATCCACCTTAATCCGATGACGCGTTCTTTCATAATCAACAATGGCGGCGCGGAGTTCCAGCAACCCGGCGGGGTCCACGTACTTGCCGTGACCCTGTTGTATCGCCTGAATCGCCGCCTCGCTTACCGGCGGCGGCACATCGAAATCTGGCTCACCGACGCCAAAATCAACAATTTTCATACCTTTGGCTTCCAACGCATCCGCCGCACGGCGCATCGCGACGACGGTGGAACCACCAGTGGACTGGGCGAATTCAGATATTTTAGGGGACATGGTGCAACAAGCTCCGTTGGCTCATGGTTTGATTTAAGGTACTAAATTCGGCACATAATACTCGCCGCGCATGGGAACTCTAGGAACAATCCATTCGCGGCCTCAACATCGTACAAATTAATCAGATTGTCAGGATCATAACGAATATGTCTCAACCGTCTTGCCGTCTCTCCATCGATGTCGGCGGCACCTTTACCGATGTCGTATTACTAGATGAAGTTTCTGGCGAAATTCGCTTCGCCAAAGTGTCTAGCACCCCATCCGACCCGTCGGAGGGATCTCTAAACGCCGCCGAAACAATTCTTTTGGCGCATGGCGCAGCGGCGGAAAGCGTCTCCGACCTTATCCACGCAACAACAGTGGCCACCAACGCCGTGTTGGAAGCCGACGGCGCGTGTACTGGATTGATTACGACGCGAGGGTTTCGCGACACGCTCGAAATGCGTCGGGAAGGCCGGTATGACATCTATGACTTGAATATTCAGGCGCCGCCACCTTTGGTCCCGCGAGAGCGGCGGATGGAAATCGACGAACGGATCACGTTTGATGGTGAAGTTTTGACGCCGCTGAACGACGATCAGATTATAGCTGTCATTACCGACCTTGTGGACACTCACAAGATCGACGCGCTCGCCATTTGCCTGTTGCATGGTTACGCACACCCGGGACATGAAATGCGTGTAGCAGACATTGCAGCGCGCCATTTTCCTGATTTGACTGTCAGCGTGTCACATGACGTTGCGGGCGAAATTCGCGAATTTGAACGCGTATCGACGACCGTGGTCGACGCTTATGTCAAACCGCTGGCACAACGTTACATCACCCGCCTGGCGGGTGGCCTGCGCGCGATGAAAATGCCCCGCGACCCTGCTATCATGCTGTCCCATGGCGGCGTGGGTCCGGCGGAGGAAGTTGTCCAACGCTTCCCTGTACGTATGATCGAATCCGGCCCGGCCGCAGGCGCCATCGCGGCGGCCTATTTCGCGCGAAACGCGCTCAGCCAACCCCACGCCATCGCGTTCGACATGGGCGGCACAACGGCAAAAATGTCTGTTATTCAAGACGGCGAACCCACCGTCGCCAATGAATATGAAGTTGGCCATGCGCACCGATTTAAACCCGGCAGCGGCTATCCCTTACAAATTTCGGCCATTGAATTGCTTGAAATTGGCGCGGGCGGCGGCTCTATCGCCTATGTAAACGATCTGGGCCTTCTCAAGGTCGGCCCCCGATCCGCAGGCGCGGTCCCCGGTCCCGCCTGTTATGGCCGGGGCGGCGAGTTACCGACGGTCACCGACGCAGACCTTATCCTTGGCTATCTCGACGCCGGTTATTTTCTGGGCGGTGATATGAACTTGGATGTTAATTTGGCGCGCCAGGCGATCCAGACACATTTAGCCGAACCTCTGAATATGTCCGTTGAACAAGCCGCCCATGGTGTTCACGAAGTGGTCAATGAACATATGGCGGCCGCGACGCGGGCCCACGCGGCGGAAAAAGGCATCGACCTACGTCATTTCGCCATGATCGCGTTTGGCGGCGCCGGTCCCGTGCACGCCGACGGGTTGGTGCGGACACTGGGTCTGTCACAAGTTCTTTACCCGTTTGGCGCCGGGGTTGCATCGGCCATCGGTTGCCTGAGCGCGCCTGCAGCAGTCGATTTGGTTGGCCCTTATTTTTCACCCCTCGGCAGCGTCAATTGGAATACTGTCAAAGATGAATTCGCGCGAATGCATGCCAACGGTGAAGGAATTTTATCATCCATCGCCGCGCCCGGCAGCAACATCATGAAGCGATCCGCCGATATGCGTTGCAAAGGACAAGGATATTCTGTCACCGTCGCCATTCCCGACGACGCTGCGCTTGGTGACTCTCTCGTCGGTACATTGCGCGGTGCCTTCACCACGGCGTACGGGGCCGTCCATGGGCATAAGCCGCCCGATGTGCCTCTTGAAATTGTCGCGTTGCGCGCTCGCATTGAAAACCCCAGACCAGATAATGACCTGTTGCTGAAGAACGCCCCCACCGAAGCGGGGAATGTGTTAAAGGGCAAACGGAGAATGTATTTCAACGCGACTGAAGGTTATATCGACACGCCGGTTTATGATCGCTACGCGTTAACTAACGGCGCTGAATTCAATGGCCCAGCTATTATTGAAGAACGTGAAACCAGCATTCTCATTGGTCCTGATATGCGGTTTTGGGTAGATGAATTCGCCAATGTCATTGCAGAATCAACGAAAGGCGGAGGCGCATAACATGACCCAATTAACAACTGCCGCCCCCGCCAGCACCACACTCGACCCTATCACGACCGAAGTACTGTGGACACGACTGATCTCCGTCGTTGATGAAGCGGCGTTGACACTGCATCGAGTGTCGTTTTCCACCGTTGTACGCGAGTCGCATGACTATTCATGCATGCTTCTAGACCCAAAAGGACAAGCGGTCGCACAGGCGACGCGGAGCATTCCGTCGTTTATCGGCACGCTGCCGATGTCGGTCCGCGCCTTTTTGAAACGTTACCCGGGGGGAACGCTCAAGCCCGGCGATGTATTGATCAGCAACGACCCCTGGATCGGCACCGGACATTTGCCGGATTTAACCGTCGCGGCCCCAGTCTTTCACAATGGCGTCCTTGTTGGCATGGCGGGCGTGGTTGCGCATATGGCGGATATCGGCGGTCGTCGACGCGCGCCCGACAACCGAGACATCTATGAAGAAGGCCTGCAAATACCAATCCTCAAACTGTACGAGGCCAGCCAACCCAACGAAACGCTGTTCAGCATTATCCGTCAAAACGTCCGTGTCGCCGATGAAGTCACGGGCGACATTCACGCCATGGTCGGCGCATGCGAACGGATTCAAACCGGCGTCGACAGACTGTTGAACGAATATGGAATGTCGGACATTTCTGATATCACAACTGCGATTGTCAGCCTGACCGAACAAGGGATGCGGCGCGCCATCACGGCCATTCCCGATGGCGTCTACAAGAGTGTGACGCATATTGACACCTTTGACACCAACCGGCCGCTCACCATTGTCTGCGAGATTACGATTGACGGAGATCAGATTTTTGTCGACTTCGATGGCAGTTCGCCACAAAACGATTTCCCACTGAATTCCGTTCTTGGCTATACGCAGGCCTATTCCATCTACGCCATTAAATGTCTACTGCAACCTGATATCGCCAATAATGAGGGCGGATCGATACCAATCACCATAACGGCCCCGGACGGTAGCTTTTTGAACCCGCGCTACCCCGCCGCCGTCGAAGCCCGCGCCTCTGTCGGGCATTACTGCACCAGCGCCATATTCAACACGCTCGCTAAAGCGATCCCAGACAGGGTGCCCGCCGAATCTGGCATCCCCTTGCATGGCTTCGCATTATCGGGACATCAGGACGGACGGCCGTTTTCAACCATTTTCTTTTTCAATGGCGGCCAAGGTGCCCGACCAACTTCGGACGGGTTATCGACCCTAAGTTTCCCAACGAATGTTTCCACAACGCCCATTGAGCTTCTGGAACGCACCTTACCCATCCGCATCACCGAAAAATCATACCTGCCGGATTCCAGCGGTGCCGGCCAGTTCAAGGGGGGCATGGGTCAGCGTGTTGCACTCGAAGTCACCGGCGATGATCCGGTGTACGCGGTGTTGCTGTCGCAGCGATTGAAGTACCCGCCTCTTGGACGCCAAGGAGGCGAAAACGGCAGCCTCGAACAGATCATCCTGAATGGTGAAAACGTCGAAGCGAACAAGCCATTTCGTTTGACGCCTGGCGATGTGCTTATCCTTGATTTGCCCGGCGGCGGCGGTTACGGCTCACCCGCGACCTCTTAGGTCAAACAACGGAAACGACTTATGTCCAGCGACTCGATTATTCCTCATCACTATCCACAATCTCCCGTCAGCGAAAATACGGGTTGTCCTCGGCATAAAGAAAACACCCTGGAAACCCTTGGAGACTCTGCGCCTGCCACCAAAACCAAAATTGACGCCGCTAACTGGTGGCTAACGCTCGACCCCGCTCATACAGAGCGGCGCCTATATTTTTGCACACCAAATGTATCACCCGCAAACTTAACACCCACTAAAAAAACACCGATAGATTTTTGGACAGCATCACATTTTGGTCGAGGTAGATTTCCCGGCGCGCGATTTTCCAACTGCCATTGACCCGACGAAGCGTATCGTTGCGCTTGCCCACGAAAATATTCTGTTCGTCTTCCAAACGATTGCGATATACCAAAAAACGGCACCGGGTCTTCACTTCATCCAGGCCGTCAGAACTTTCCAGTACACGCAAATTGCTGATCATATGCGAGGTGCGCGACGGCGGCTGTTCTGCCCAGTGAAGTCCTGTAGCCAATTGCGCCACGCGTTGCCGAATTGTTTCAATGCCTTCGTCAATCCAGTTTACGTCTTCATCTTCGATAGTAAATTCCCGGCCTGTATCATCCGATGCCGTGTTCCGCGCCATCGGCATCCAGTAGCGAATATCGTCGGTCAACAACGCCAACCAATCTTCGTATCGCCGAGCATCCAGAAGATCGGCTTCAAAAGCGAGAAACTCGCCAACGTCTTCCTTTAACAAAAGCCGTTGCAGTTCGGCTTGGGCATCAATCCCCATGAGCTACCTCCACCGTACTTTTGGTTTGCGGCGGCGCCATGTCGTCCCAACTCATTTCCTTCATGAATTGCGCCCAGCGGCGATAGTAAATACGCGCATTGCCTTCGGAATAATTGCCGCTATCAACGGCACCGCGCAGACCTTCAACTGGCTGTTCCTTGCCCATGCCCAGTTGGTAATTAAATCCATGACGCCGCGCGATGGCACCTTCACTGGCCGCCGTCACCGACGTCCAGTTTTCCATGTCATCGGACTCTGTCATGCCGCCGGGTCCAGAATAACGCATATAATAATGCCGCAGCATGTCCTTCACCGCCTTGGGCGCGTCCGCATCCACCAGATAAATCCGCCACATTTCCACTTCGGTTTCGCTGATGGGGTGGGCGAAGGCCAAGCTGCGGGGCTGGTCTGCGTGAAAAGACATGTTGGGAAATATCGTTCCGACGACCAAACCGACCCGCATCCGATCGCCAAGGCGCCGCTCGCGCGCTGTGCGGACTTGCTTGTAATAGGCGTCAATTTCTGGATCGCCATATTGGTCCGGAATGAACGGGCGCTCCTCATAGGAAGGCGGGAATCCCAACCCACCATGTCCCAGGCCCTCAAACCCAATGGCGTGACGAAGCGGCAATGCGTCGCGCCGACTTTTGCCTGTGGCCATGCCTATTTCAGCCAAATTTGCAGATTGATGGCTGATCCCGTGGTAAAGATCGCCCGCAAAATTTTCCGATACGGTCTTCCAGTTGCAGCGAATACGCCATTTCTGCACCCCGCCCAACAACTCCGACCCACCAGGCGCGCCGTCCCGATGGTCCAGCGCCGTATCGAGATACAGTTTCATATCACCAAGGTAATCTTCAAACGCGGGCGCATCCGGGTCCCAGCTAGCCCAGATGGAGCCTTTGTAATTGATCACGTTCGGACAACGCGGCAACCCCCACTTCACACGGTCTAAATTCCCGGAATAGCCCGCTTCAAAGTGCGGGACGCCCACTAATTGACCCGGCACTTCGACCCGGTCCCGATTAGTGGAAAAACTCCAGCCATGATACGGGCAGGTAAACACGGCCTCATTACCCTGATCATACCGGCAAACCTTCATGCCGCGATGCGGGCAAGAGTTCAAAAAAACCATGATTTCGTTTTGTTGGTTGCGGGTCAGGATGACGGAGTCCTTGCCCATCCGCGATACGAAATAATCATCTGGGTCAGGGATTAACCCTTCATGGCCCACCAACAACCAGGCGCGCGTGAAAACCCGCTCCAACTCCGCATCAAAGACATCCCGATTTACGAAAAGTTCCCGGCTGATAACGCCGCGATCGGTATCAACCATCCGGTCAATCTCGAAACGATCTGTCATGAACGATATTCCTATTTGGCGGGCCTATTTAGCAGGCTGACCGCCATACACATCAGACGGCGTCAGTGGACTTCCCGCAAACACATTCTTCCCCGTTTCCTTGGTGGCGTTGCGCCAGGCCGCCAGTTCCTCCGGTCCAAATTCGACTTTTGGAGAGGGATCGAAATTCACGTGGTGATACTCGTCAACGCCGCGCACGAGCATCGCTGAATCGCGATGGGCGCGGATTTCTGTGTGGGTCGGCATCATTTCCACCAACAAAACTAGTCTGCGTTCATCCGTTGAGTTTACTGGAGAGCTATGAATGACACTTGCGTTAAACAGGCTGATCTCACCCGCCTTCAATTCAAGGTCCACCGCTTTCGACTCGTCGAACCCGTCCGTAATATACTGACCCCGCGACAATATGCTGTCGGGATTTCCCGTGTCCATATGCGCCAGGGCGGTGGCTTTATGGGAACCGGGTATCACCTTCAAACAGCCATGCGCCACTGTGCAATCCGCCAGCGCTAACACGCCGATCACCAGGATTGGCTTGATGGGGTTGGCCGCGCCGTCCTGATGCCAGCCCGCGAAAGTCTTCCCGTCCGGATTTTTGGTCCGAAACGCCATGCTGTAACATAGAATATTTGGCCCAATGAGATCTTCGTACACATCCAGGACATTTTCGTTTCGTGCAATTTCTTCAACCCAAGGGCACAGCAGATGCGACTTACTTTTCAGTTTCCGCACATCGTTCGGGTATTTACTCTCAAAGGACTCCAGGCGTCCGCGATAATAGTCAACTTCCGACAGTGAAAGAACGGACCCCGCGACAAGGAAACCTTGACTGTGGAAATTCTCAACTTGTTGCTCCGTGAAAATTTTCGGCATTATCGCCTCCCCCTCGAAATTAAATTCAGTTTTTTACACGGTATTTTTCAACGAATTCTTCATCCACTGTAACGCCAAGCCCAGGCCGGTCGGGAATTTCCAAATGACCATCCACAACCGTGAAATCCTCAACCACCAATTCGTGCAGCATGGGGTTTGCGCCCAGCGAATATTCAACAATAAACCCAGTCGAAGCCACCGAAAGCACATGCAACCCAGATGCAAAGGTCAGCGCCCCACCCCACAAATGTGGAGCAAAGCGTAGCTGAAAAGCACTGGCGATGGCTTCAATACGCATGGCTTCGGTCACGCCGCCACAGATTGATAAATCCGGTTGGAAGATATCGCAGGCGCGCAATTCCGCCAAATCGCGAAACGCGAACCGGGTGAATTCGCTTTCCCCCGTCGAAATAGGCACATCGCTGGACGCGCGCACTTCCGCCATGCCGCGTTTATCGTCGGCGACGACAGGTTCTTCCAGCCAGCCGATATTACAATCCGCTACTTCGCGGCAAAACCGCTTCGCCTCGGCAACGCTGAAGGTGCCGTGGGCGTCGCACATGATATCGATATCAGGCGCCAAACCCGCCCGCGCCGCCTTCACCCGCTCAACCGAATGGGCGAGCGTGCCGTCGCCCGCGCCAACGCGCATCTTCACCGCTTTGAAATTACCGCGATCAATGAAGGACTGAAGTTCTTCAACGATTCCCGCCGTCGGTGCCCAGCCGCCTGACGCATAGGCGGGATAACTGACTTTGCGCCGCCCCCCCAGCAGGCGCCAGACCGGTTCACCCAGCGATTTTCCCAGAATATCCCACAACGCCATGTCGATGCCGCTGATCGCGGAAATTAAATGACCCCGTCGTCCAAGCACGGGGAAGACGCGGCCTCGGTCAATAGCGAAATGCGCCCGGCTGCCATTGTACATCACATCCCATAGTCGGGAGATATCCCGTGCGTCCTCGCCAACCAAAAGAAGGCTAAGCTCTTCGTTGATCAGCGCGTCGAGCCCCGCGTTCTTACCTGTGGACCCAACCTCAGCTTTTGCTTCGCCGTATCCAACCAATCCGCCTTCAGTTTCTATTCGCACCAATGTGCTGTCAAAAGACCGCGTGGCGCCGAAATCCGACGTGTGTTGCTGCTTTTCCGGAATTGGCACGTGCAGCCAAGATGCGGTAACGGATTTAATCTTCATAAATTACGGTTCCTAATTATTGGCACCACACTACGATTGCCGATTATTTGCTTATGGAACGATAGCGATCCAACGAAGGCCCTGCAAAATTATTTTCAGCCCTTGACGCCAAAACGTACGGAATATGGCGCCTTCATCACAAAAATTTCACCAAACCACCTTAGTTCGACAAACAACCACCCCAATCAACAGGTCTCCTTACAGCAATCAATATTTTGCGATAACAAGTCCTGGAGATCGACATGACCGCCGACACGCACCTCGCCCCAAAATTAATTTCGACTGCAATAATTTTGATTACCCTCTCCACCGGGGCCAGGGCGGCGTCCCCACCAAGGCCAGCGGTGCCGGAGACACCCGGCTTATCGTCTCTCAACGACGTGACCCGCGGCATGCTCTTATTTCGAACGATAACGCCTGGGTGCTATGCGCCAGGGCCCATCATCGCTACCGAAGTCGACGTGCAGGTAAGCGGCACTCCCGTTCCGCGATGCGGATTTAACCCATAAGCGTGGGACGACACAACATTAGACTGCGCGCCACGCCAACCCGAAATATGACGGAGATTAGGGTCATAACTACAATTACAGAAACCGCGAACGCCATAATCAAGTGCTCTCTATAAGCATCTTACGTTATGGGCTTAAAGTTAGATAACCTGAAACAGTATCCCATAAAGGCACCAATCTCGCCGTCGCAAACAAGTTAATGCCGAACCGGCAATTGTCGTAATGGCGCGAGCGTGTATAAGTCTTTCAATAGACACATTTCACCTGGAAGGGAATTCGAATGACACTCTTATGCGAAGGCCGAGTTGCAATCGTCACCGGCGCCGCACGCGGCGTTGGACGCGAACATGCGTTGTTGTTGGCAAAACATGGTGCAAAGGTCGTGGTCAACGATCTTGGCGGCGCCGTCGACGGCACAGGTGCCGACACATCACCAGCGCAACAAGTTGCTGATGAAATTAAGGCGATGGGCGGCGAAGCCGTCGTCAACGGCGACGATGTCGGCAGCTTTGACGGTGCCAAGGCGATGATCGATCAAGCCATCAATACGTTTGGAGATCTTAATATTCTGGTCAACAACGCGGGCATCCTGCGCGACCGGATGTTGGTCAACATGACCGAAGAAGAATGGGATTCGGTCATTCACGTTCATCTGAAAGGCACCTTTGCGCCAACCCGTCACGCCGCCGCATATTGGCGTGCGATGTCGAAGCAAAACGATGGCCCCGTTTATGGTCGGGTCATCAACACCAGCTCGACATCGGGTATTTATGGCAATGTTGGACAGAGCAACTATGGCGCCGCTAAAGCGGGAATCGCCGCGTTCACGATTATCGCCGCACGCGAATTGAGCAGGATTGGCGTCACCGTCAACGCCATTTCTCCGAGCGCTTATACACGCATGACAGATTATCTGCGCGAATACACCGAAGAAGAAAAAGAAACCCGCGATCCGCGCTGGGTCTCCCCAACCGTCGTGTACCTCGCCAGTGAGGACGCGGGCGATATTTCCGGCCGCATCATTCAATCCGGTGCCGGCATGGTTGCGGTTTGCGAAGGTTGGCGTCGCGGCGCAGAGGTCGAGGCAATGGATGACCCCGTCGCACTTGGCCCTAAAATTCGCGAAATGGTCGCCAATGTCCGTAAGAATTCAGGCATGGACGGCCACGAACTCGACTAAGGGTCGATATTACGCTTCGGGTGGCGCAGGAGTATCAAATCTGCACCACCCGAAATTTTCTTTCTTTAACTTAAACACAAGACCATCCCTATTGGATGCGGGTCGCCGCCGTCGTAGACTAGCGGACGGATCTGATGAAAATGGAGGGTGCTATGGAAGCAATCGCATACGAAGCAGCGGAAATTGAAGGTCGTGAGACGGTCATGGAAGGCGCCGACATGCGCGTGAGAGTCCTCACTTTGGCTGAATCCGAGTGTATTCCGTGGCATTATCACAATAACATAACCGACTCCTTCGTCTGTCTGGAAGGGCCGATGATCGTAGAGACGCGCGCGCCGCGCGCTGAATATGTGCTGCAACCAGGTGAACGTTGTGAAGTCCCGCCAAAGGTCGCGCATTATGTGCATGGTTTGAATGACGGCGCTTTTAAATTCCTGATTGTCCAGGGCGTTGGTGTATATGACAACATCCCCGTCGGCGGCAAACCACGCGCCTGATTGTTTCGCACAGCGAGGACACGACATGGATTTCGCCGATACTCCCACCGAAGCTGAATTTCGTGCCGAAGTGCGCGCCTGGCTCACCGCCAATGCCGAACGCCGTGAACCAGGCATGGTCTTCAAGTCCAAATATGGCTCCGATGATCTCGTCGATCAGGCCAAAGTATGGCAGGCAAAGAAACATGAAGCCGGGTTTTCAGGCATCACCATGCCGAAAAAATTTGGAGGCCGCGGCGGTAGTGCCATGGAACAGGTGATCTACAACCAGGAAGAAGCTGAATTCGTCGCCCCACGCGGGGTCTATGAAATCGGACTGGGCATGTGCATCCCGACCATGTTGACCTACGCCACCAAAGCGCAAAAGAGCCGTTATGCACCACCCGCGCTAAAGGGCGAAGAAATTTGGTGCCAGTTGTTTTCTGAACCCTCGGCAGGATCAGACGTGGCTGGCCTGCGCACCCGTTCCACCCGCGACGGCGATGATTGGGTTATCAACGGCCAGAAAATATGGACATCGGGCGCGCATTTCTGCGACTACGGCATCATCGTCACCCGTAGCGACCCCAACGCGCCCAAGCATAAAGGTCTGACGTTTTTTTTCCTCGATATGAAATCACCGGGTATCGAGGTCAAGCGCATTAAACAAATTTCCGGCACATCCAATTTCAACGAAGTCTTTTTCACCGATGTCCGCGTGCCAGATTCGCAAAGGCTTGGTAAAGTCGGCGAAGGTTGGCGGGTGTCGATCACAACCTTGATGAACGAACGGCTCGCGGTTGGCCAGGTTCCCGCGCCGGATTTTGACGAAATATTTCAACTCTCGAGAACCTTGGAGCTGGAAGACGGCCCCGCCATCAACAACGCGCAGGTGCGGGAAAATCTGGCGAAATGGTATGTCGAAATGCAAGGTCTAAAACTAACTAAGTTCCGCACCATCTCCGCCTTGTCCCAGGGCGAAACACCTGGCCCAGAATCGTCCATCACCAAAGTCGTCAGCGCTAGCAAGCGCCAGGAAATTGCTATGTT
Organism: Alphaproteobacteria bacterium; assembly: GCA_028822585.1. Taxonomy (GTDB): domain Bacteria; phylum Pseudomonadota; class Alphaproteobacteria; order UBA8366; genus JABJJH01. Next base: position 24,864 of record JAPKDL010000011.1, read on the forward strand.
CGGCGTCGATTTGATGGAATCAGGTGGTGTGATAATTGACGACGCGATGCAGCCCATGCAGGGCATGTTTCAAGAAGCCGCCCTATCGTCAGCGGGCAGCCGCATCGCAGGCGGCACCGACGAAATTTTACGAAACATTATCGCCGAACGCGTGCTTGGCTTGCCGCAGGACATTCGTGTCGACAAGGAAGTCGCGTTTAGCGATGTGCCAACGGGCGAAAGCTAAAGCGGCCCCTGCCAGACCCGGCCCAGCGGATTGAGCCGTATGCCTTTGCGCAATCGCGACCACGGTAAATCAGCAGGGTCAGCAATCATAGGACCGGGCGCAGCGCAGACCAAAATTTCTTCGGCGATGGGCGCAAAGTCTGCGCGAAAATGGACCGAACTTTTGTTGACCAGGATATTTTCGGTCGTTGGTTCAATTCCGACAAAGCGATACATCGCCTGATCCGCTAGTTGCACCTTGTTACACGCCAGCACGACCCGCGTCCCACCAATTTTTATACACGCCGACGGCCCTAAATTGAACGTCGCGCCCTTGTAAAAGGGGCCTGTCGCATCGAAGCGACCGTCATGCAACATCTCGACGGTGAAATTTTCCTCGAACGGCTCATCGCCTTCAATCCCGGAATGTCCGCCAAAGCTTAAATTCACCTCCGCACCGACACCCGCGCGATGCACAATCTCCGCCGCTGTCGGGTCCGCCATCAGACCCAGCGACGCCTGTTCCGCCCGATTCTCCACCAAAGCCCGGAGCATACCTGCGGTATTGGAATCACCGCCGGCACCAGGGTTATCCTGGGTATCAGCAATGACAACCGGTCGGGTCGCGATTTCAGCAAGCCGCATCGCTTCTAAAACACCGCTTTCGGGATCATAAATGCGTCCTGCGAAGGCGCTTTCCGATCCATTAACATCTTCCGCCAGACGCCTACACGCTGTTTGCGCCGCCTCTTCGCTCCATCCATACGCAAAAACCGACGGCCCGCAGTGATGGATATCGGCGGCAGGGAACCCGGGGGTAAACGACGTGTGCAGCACTTCACCCGACTCCATATCGGCCAATCGTTCATAGAGCCCTTGGGCCGGTTGCATCATCGTGCATTGCCAGTTCAGGGGGATCAGGAAGGGTATTTGCTGGAACGCCTTGGCGGGCTTTTTTCCTCGCCGAAAGATTTCATCCAACAGACGGGCGGTCCGCGCGCCGGTGTCAGCCATATCGACATGAGGATAAGTGCGATAGGCGACCAGAAGATCAGCGTTGGCAATCATTTCCGGCGTTGTATTGGAATGCAGGTCAAGGCTGGCTACCAGTAATTTTTCCGGCCCAATGAGGTCTCGCACCCGGCGCAGTAATTCGCCTTCGCCATCCTCCAAATGTTCCGTCACCATCGCGCCATGCAGGCAGAGATAAACTGCGTCGTAAACAGGCGCTGATTTAAGCCCTTCAAGGATGAGCGCACTGATATGTTCGAAGGCGTTTTCTGTTACGACATCGGACGGTGCCGCCGCCCCCCAAGTTAGCGCATAAACATGGTGGTCAAGCGCTTCAACCTGTTCGACAAACCCGGCAATTGGTAGGTTTTTGCCTTTGGATCGTGGAAACAAATCTGGCCCCGTGGTGAGCGGCGGTCGGCTGCCGCCGGTCATGAACGCCCGAAGATCGGCCTTGGTGGGCGCGAAGGTATTGGTTTCGTGTTGAATCCCGCCGACCGCAATTACCGCCATGAGTATCTCCTTCTGAGGACAAAACGCATTGGTGCTACCGAATATGTTCGGGCATGATACAGCATGTGAAGAAGTTTTCAGCGTAAAATCGTGTTTGTTAGTAGAGGTTTTTGAATGTCAAACGCCACGTGGCGCGGTCACGCGAAAGCATTGTTCGACTGCGAAAAACAGTCCGCCATCGGAACGCGCGGCATGGTCGTCGCCAATCACCCCCTGGCGTCGGCGGCAGGTGCGGAAATGTTGGCGGCGGGAGGAAACGCCATCGACGCTGCGATCGCCACGCTGTTCACGTTAACCGTGGTCGAACCCATGATGGTTGGAATTGTCGGTGGCGGCATGACGCATATCCGCTTCGGCGACGGCCGCCATACCATCATTGATGGCATGTCGCGCGCGCCGCTAGCTGCAAGCCCGGACTGCTACACGCCTATCTCCAACACAACGCCGGACTACCTGGAGACTAAAGGTCGGGAGAACGCCGCCGGTGCCAAGGCTGTGGCAGCGCCCGGCAATCTAATGGCGTGGTGCGAAACCCTGCGTCGTTTTGGGACGCTGCCGCTGGCGGACGTTATGGCGCCCGCCATTAAATGGGCGTCCCAAGGCTTCCGGATCACGCCCTATCTTTTTGAATGCGTTTCGGACGCAGCGGCGGATTTACGCCTCGACGCTGAAATATCAAAACTTTTCATGCCGGGCGGTGCCCCCATCGCGCCGGGCAGCCATCTGATCCAGGGCGATTATGGGGAAACCCTCAAAGCCATCGCCACCGAAGGAGAAAGCATTCTTTATGGCGGTGCGCTGGGCCGGACGATTACAGATTATATGACGCAATGCGGCGCCATGTTGTCGATGGCAGATTTGGAATCCTACAAAACCGTTGAACGCGAACCGATCCGTGGAACCTATCGAGGATATGAGATCATTGGCCCGCCGCCGCCATCTTCAAGCGGCGTGCATATTGTTCAAATGTTGAACCTACTGGAAGGCTTCGATATTGGCGGACTGGGTTTTGGCTCACCAGAAAATTTACACCTCCTCGCCGAAGTGCTGAAAATCGCCTTTGCAGACCGCACCGTGTCGACCGCTGACCCGGACTTCGTTGACGTCCCCGTGAATCGCTTAATCTCCAAAGCTTACGCCGATGAAAGACGGAGCGATATCGACCTTGGGCGGGCACAACAATGGAACTCTGGCGTCCCCTTGCCTGAATCCGCAAACACGACACACATAACCGTCGCCGACGACGACGGCAATGTCGTCGCTATGACGCAAACCATCAACAGCACCTTTGGCGCACGGATCATTATTCCCGGCACGGGCATTATTCCCAACAACTACATGTATATTTTTGATCCTCACCCTGGACATAACCAGTCCATTGAACCAGGCAAGAGGGTCACATCCTCCATGTCGCCGGTTATGGCGTTGAAAGATGGCAAACCCATCCTCGCCCTGGGCCTGCCGGGCGGCCTTCGAATATTTGGGTCCGCGATGCAGGGATTGATGGCGGTTATAGATCATGGCATGAGCGTGCAGGAAGCTGTTGAGGCCCCGCGTCTGTGGACCCAAGGACAGGCAGTCGAATTAGAACCCGCCTTCCCGCAGGACGTACGTGACGCATTGGCGCAAAAAGGCCACGACATCATGATTTCACCCCATATCGGCGGCGGTATGAATGCAATCCAATTTAGCGATAACGGCACGCTGACCGGCGCCGCCTGTTGGCGCGCCGATGGAACACCCGTCGCTTTGGCGGGTGGATTGGCGCGGGAAGGCGTACGCTTTTGGCCCGAGAAAGCCAAAATTTAAACAAATAGGAGGAAACACGACATGGCCAGTGAGTTTGCAAATACGCCGCCGGAAACCGTAACGAGACCGGAACTTATGGCAACCCGGCATGTCGCGACCTCTGGCCATTACTGGTCGTCCCTGACGGCGATTCAAATACTGGAGGCGGGTGGCAACGCCATCGACGCCGGGGTTGCGGCAGGCATCGCCACCAATGTGCTGGAAAGCCAATTCACGGGGTTTTCCGGCGTCGCGCCCACGTTGATCTATCTGGCGGAAGAGGACCGGGTGGTGACGATCAGCGGGGTAGGACCTTGGCCGAAAGCCGCGACCTGCGACTATTTCCACCAACATCACGGCGGCGCAGTGCCCAAGGGCTTGTTGAACACAGTGGTCCCTGCGGCGCCAGGGATTTGGCTTTTAGCGCTGGAGAAATTCGGCACCATGTCGCTCGGCGATGTGGCCTCGGAGGCCATTCGTTTCGCGCGCGACGGCTTTCCGGTCTATCCCATGTTTCGCGACCGCATAGCGGGGTATAGAGCGTCGTTCGAGCAATGGCCAACGACCGCCGAGATATTCCTGCCCGGCGGAAATTTACCCGAAATTGGCGAGTTGTTCATCCAGAGCGATCTTGCTCGAAGCCTGCAATACATGGTCGATGAAGAAACAGCCCAAGCGCATAAAGGCCGCGAAGCCGGACTGGCCGCCGCGCGCGCCGCATTCTACGAAGGAGACATCGCCGCCGCCATGACCCGTCATCAGGCGGAAGAAGGGGGATTAATGACGATGGCGGATATGGCCGCCTTCCAGGCCGAAATTGAAGAACCAAGCCAAACACGATTCGGCGACATTGACATCTATGGCTGTGGTCCGTGGTGCCAGGGCCCGATGATCCTGCAGGCTTTGAATATCCTTGATGCGTTTGACTTAAAGGCGATGGGGCACAATTCGACGGCCTATGTGCATACCGTGACCGAGGCCATAAAGCTGGCCGCCGCCGACCGTGAATTTTATTACGGCGATCCAAAATTTGTCGATGTTCCGATGGAAAAGCTATTATCCGCCGATTACGCCGCGCAACGCCGAGATTCGCTGCGTCCCGGGGAAGCGTGGCCGGAACTGCCGCCACCTGGCGATATCGGCATTCCGGCACCAGGGCCCTGGATGCCGGACCCGTCGATTGGGCTTTCCGATAAAATGCCCAACTACGAAACGTCGCACCTTGATGTGATGGATCGACACGGTAATATTTTCGCCGCCACCCCCAGCGACCCATTGACCAGCGGTCCCGTGACTCCTGGCACCGGCCTGACCCCGTCGCAGTGGGGATCGCGGGCCCACACCAATCCCAAGCATGCCGCCGCGGTAGGGCCGGGCCGACGCCCACGGATGTCCGCCAACCCGATGTTGGCCAAACGTGAGGGTGATTTCATCATGCCGTTCGGATCTCCGGGCAGCGAGGTTCTGGGCCAAGCGCAGCTACAGGTGTTCCTCAACGTGAATGTCTTTGGCATGCGGCCCCAAGCCGCTGTCGATGCGCCGCGCTTCGCCAGTTATAGTTGGCCCGCATCAGCGTTGCCGCACACCTATCATCCAGGCCAATTGAACGTGGAGGCTGAAATATTTGACGGTGCCGGGGAGGCCTTGTCGGCTTTAGGCCATAAGGTTGAACGGTGGCCGTCCAAGCAATGGTCGGCAGGGTCCGTCGCGATGATCCGCAAAGACTTGAGAACCGGCATCATGCAAGCAGCCGCCGACCCCCGCCGAACCGCCTATGCCGTGGGCTGGTAGAATTTTAAATTTGACCAAGGAAACCACATGAGCACGGATACACCAGACAAGCATGCCTCTCTAATCGCCGCTCACCATGCGAGATTATCAGCGCTTATAGCAGGCGACATCGAAGCGCTGGGCAAGGTCGTCGCAGAAGATATGATTTTCGTGTCCGCGAAGGGAATAACACGGACCAGGCCGGACGTCATCGCGTCCTTCAAAGTGGGTACGATGAAGATTGAACGTATGGACTCATTTGACATCTCCACACGGATTTATGGCAATACCGGAATTTTGATGTATCGGGCCGACACAAAATCGCGCGACGGTGATGTGACAATTGAAGGCGTGACCCGTTCCACCACCGTTTACATCAACGGCGATGGCGGCTGGCGCATGGTCTCGCAACATCAATCATTTCTCGAATAAGCGTTACTGGTTAGCCGACAGGACCATGTCCGCGGCTTTTTCACCAATCATGATGGACGGTGCGTTTGTATTGCCCGATGTCAGCGTTGGCATGATCGACGCATCGGCCACCCGCAGCCCCTTGATCCCGTGGACGCAAAGCTGATCATCAACCACTGCCATGGCGTCAGGGCCCATCTTGCACGTTCCGACAGGATGATAGGTGGTCTCCGCCACGTCCTTAACCCAATCCAAAATTCCTTCATCGGACGTTTTTGTTTCACCGGGCGCCAGTTCCGTCGTCTGCAACGCCGCCATCGCGGGCGCCGTCATCAAGGCGCGCGCAATGCGAACCGCCCGCACGGTGATTTCGGCGTCTAACGAAGCGGAGAGAAAATTGAAATTGATCGCAGGCGCCTTTCTTGGGTCAGCCGACGTAATATGAATATGTCCGGTGCTGTCGGGGCGCATGGGATGTGCATAACAGGTCACGCCCGACATTTTAGACAGCTTGTATCCTGGTTCGTACAACATCGGCACCCAGCCCAGCAACACATCCGGCGCCTCCAACCCTTCCCTGGATCGCACAAACGCGCGCATTGGCGCTGCGGGAATGCCCATCATGCCTTTACGCGTAAAAAGGTATTTCATCGCCTGCCCAAAAAGCCGGACACCACGCGCGCGGTCATTATACGTGACGCCTGCTTCACCAATCGCCCAACGGGTCCGGGGCGCATAATGGTCGCGAAGGTTTTCTCCGACTCCCTTCAAGGCGTGTCGTACCTCGATACCAAGGCTTTGAAGTCGGTCCGGCTGCCCAATGCCAGACAATTCCAGTAATTGTGGAGAATTGATCGTGCCTGCACTCACCACCACCTCGCGGGTCACACGCGCCTCAAACGGCTTTCCAGCGACAGAATACCGCACGCCGATGCAGCGCTTACCGTCCAGCACGAGCGCTTCGGTTAACGCGTCGGTTTGAATGGTTAGATTTTTGCGGTTCTTAATCGGGTCCAGATAGCAATGCGCCGTGCTCATTCGACGGCCATTGGCGATGGTCGCCTGGCTCATCGAAATGCCCTCTTGGGTCGCGCCATTATAGTCTGGATTATGCGGAATTCCGACTTGGCCGGCAGCCACGATCAAAGATTCGTATAACAGCCCAGGTTCATCAGGGTCGGTCACGCGCAGCGGGCCGTTACGACCACGATAGGCGTCATCACCCCCCCCCTCATAACTTTCCAAGCGCTTGAAAAAAGGCAGAACATCAGCATAGGTCCAGCCCTTGTTTCCCATTTGCGCCCAGGTGTCGAAATCCTGCGATTGCCCGCGCACGAAGACCAAACCGTTAATCGAACTCGATCCACCCAACAGGCGCCCGCGCGGCACGGCAAGCTTTCGACCGTTGGTGTTTTCTTCCGGTTCCGCGGAATAAAGCCAATTCGCGGCGGGGTTATTAATAAGCTTGGCGAACCCAATCGGGATACGGGACCAGGGATGATTGGCGGGTCCCGCTTCCAATAAAAGCACCCGGTTCGCCGGGTCTTTCGACAACCGATGTGCGACCGCCGAACCCGCAGACCCGGCGCCAACAACAATGTAATCGTAGGTTTGAATGTCCGCGTGTTGCATGGGTTGCCCCCCTAAAATCTCCATAAAATGCCCGCCGACCGCGCACATCTAAACAGAGTTTAGGGCGTAAACATCCCCGATTCCAAGGCCACGGCTTCATCTTTTCTCAATAAAGACCAAACCGCGGACGCAATTTTACGCCGACCAGTGGCCCCACCAAGTCTGACATTATCCAAAGCCAGCCATGCAAACTTATCTACGCCACGCCGGAAAAGACCGCGCCAATATTGCATCCATAGGCTAGGTGCGCGCCATACTCCATAAGTAATCCGCCTAAAACAGACGCAATTAATGATGTAACTGGAATTCAAAACACAGGTCGATATCGCCCCCGCCAGCCCCGCCGCACATAGCGAGCCCCAAATTATGCCAATATTCATCATCGACGTTTTATCCATCGGCAATTAATTTTTAGGGCGAATTGCGCTGATTTGGCCCCCCACAACGTAAACGCCCAGCTAATGCTCGAGAGGTGCTCCGACAAGATCAAGGTCAACAATTCCACAGCAACACCGCCAAGGCTCCCCAAAGCAAGGGACATTCGCCCGGCAAAATTGCCGCCATGCCCACATCACATTTGTCAGTGGCGGCACTTTGGAACGCCGTCGAGTCATCCACCAAAGCAGCGCAAGAATGCTTATTTGCAGAAGTGCCACCGTCGACCACCCGAGTTCGGCGCAAAATGCCACACCCGGCATGCGCGGCAATGACGACCACCATTGCATATGCAGGCTGGTCCATAAGTATCCAGCGCAAAACGCCAGAGGCGTCACAAGCATACGTACTCTGCCGCCGCCAACGGTGGACAAGGCCCCAGACCCATATCCGCCACTCAATTGCATCCCAACCCCAAACACGAAGGTGCCGCCACCACCTGGACGCCGATCGGCGCGAACATCAGCGTTGCGGCAGCCAACATGATTAGCTGGGCTTCGACGCCCCGACCGTCGCAGTCCACGAATAATCATCGATCCGCTGCGGAAGACCCAAACGCAGCGTGGTCCAAAACCAGCCCCATCACGCCACCAAAAATAAAAAGCGCCGCATGCCACCACTCCTGTTCGCTGAGAACGACGCCACCGATAAGCAGGGTGCATAGTGCCGCTAGCGCGACGTATCGCAGTATTTGGGAGCCCCCGTGGCATGCGTGCGATGGCGTCCTTCATGCGTCGAATCTCCCTCGCTGTGATTATTGAAACGGCATTCGACTACTTTACCGATATCGCCGGTCAAGCGAACACGTGTTCAAGCAGACGTGAATACGATTTACCAGCGCAGGGACGGCATCACGTAAGTCGGGCTTTGTCCTTCGCGGGCAAACAATGCGCCCAACGCCGCCGGGTCGGAAATGTTAGAAAGGTCCTCAGCGTGAATACCGCTGGAAATAAACAGCGAGTCGATGCCCGCATTATTGGCACCGCCGATGTCATGGTACAGCGAATCGCCAATGGCCAAGGCCGACCCGTGGCCGGGCGCCAACGCGAAACATTTTTGGTAAACTGGAGCATGTGGTTTACCGCGATAATCCACCCTGCCGCCAAGTTCCAAATATTGCCACGCTGTCGTCCCTGGACAAAGGGACAGTTCACCATCCGGCCCTTTGCTGACGAAATCTGGGTTCGTGCAAATCATCGGCAGGTCACGCGCCGCCGCCCGTTGTAAAATTAAATGTAGGGAATCCGGTCCTGTGGAATCACTGGGTGTCCCAGAATTCAATATAAAATCCGCGTCTTCAACGCCGTCTGCTTCAACCAACGGCAGGTCATCAATCATGGATTTGTCGCCTTCCCAGGTGAACATGTAGCAACGTTCGCCGAGAGCTTCGTAAAACGGTTCATTTCGATCATGAAGCGCGCGCCAGACTTCCTCGCCGGATGTGACGCAATGGTCGTAAAGGTCACTTGTAAATCCCATGTCCGCCATGCGTTCCGTCGTAACCGACCACCGCTTGCTTGAATTCGACAGAATGGTGATCGTTTTACCCGCGCTCCGTAACCTCCGTAGGACATCTACCGCACCTTCATGCGGATTTACGCCATCATGAAGAACGCCCCATTGATCGATAATAAAAAGATCATATTGATCAGCGACAGCACCTAAACCATCAAGAACGGGAATGCTCATTAACTAGCCTTTATTTCCTGAAACACATCGGGCGGATTCTGGCTCATATGTGGCTCGCAGAATAAATACCCTTGCCCGAAATCTATCCGATAGTCGGCAAGCTCCACAAGCATCTGTTCCGTTTCAATTTTTCCTACGATCAAATTGATGCCAGCCTCATCAAGCGTTCGTTTCTACGCCCGAACAATTTCAGCGTCCTGTTTGGCCTGTTCCAAGATCACCGTGGCATCAATTTTGACGAACTGGACATTCCACGCCATCAAGACTGCGGCATCAATGCGCACACTACTCACCTGATCCGACGAAAAGCGATACCCGACCCTGGACAATCGCTTCATATCCATCGCGATATCACCCCTCAACAGGTCAACTTCATCCTACGCAAATTCAAATACTAATGACGGTGCCAAATCGGGACAGTTTTCCAGATAAGTGATGAATTCTTCGAAGAACGAACGGTCGCCAACGGTGTGCGGTGTGACGTTGCAGAAAACCGTAGTGGCGTAATTATAGCGCTCCGTCGAGCGCAGCAATTGGACGCACCGGAACAACAGCATGTTGTCGATGGCACGGAGAAGCTCGCTCGTTCGTGCGGGCTCTATATATCTATCCCACAAAATAGGATCGTCCCACCGGCAGCGCTAATACGGCTAAAGCATCAAAATAAAGTTGCTTTCGTTGCGATAGGCGGACAATCAACTGTAGATACAAATCCACCCCCGACCCTGTCGCAATCCTTCGCGCACAATGTCGAGAATTACGCCTTCATCAGGCGCATTGAACTACCGGAATTGTTCCACTTTAGCGCCGCCTAATTCCAGCGCCGCTACGGCACGGCCCTACATGGGAAGTACCGGCGCCAGCACCTTAGCCCAAGCCGTCGCATCGGATGTTTAGTCCAAATACAATTGATCAAAATACGAATGTAAGACTTTAGCCTCGGCGGCGACCTGCCGGATACCCATGGTGTCCGATTGTGGGTTGAATTGTCCAGCAGCCTCCAGCGCTTCATAAATGTGCCGGATTTCATCTAAGCTTTAGGTCAAATCACTATAGTTTTGACCATGGGCCTTGCGTCACACCGACAATGGACGCAACACTCGGCGCGACGCGACAGGCCATCGTGAAGCATCCCCATGCTCACAACCAAGGCAAGGCCTGCGGTCAACCGATCAACACCCAGCCGCGACAACGCCAACAGCACGGTGCCAACCGCGCCCAGCGACGCGTAACATACAAAGATTATAACATGCCAAATTACCGGCTTGCCGCCCGCCAAACGGCTGGCGAGACTGAAATAAGAGATTACGCCGGGCGGCGAATCGCGGCAGCCCACTGTTGCGGGTATACCCCCCAAGATCCTGCCTACCGAAACGCCACGCCAACGGCATCGGTAACGCGCGCAAACCCGTCGGCTTTCAATCGTTCGGAAAGTCCCGTTTTCACATTGCGAACCAACCCTGGTCCTTTCAGCGCCATGGCGGAGTAAAGCTGCACCAAAGACGCGCCCGCGCGGATTTTGGCGTAGGCGTCCGCACCACTGGACACGCCACCCGCGCCAATAAGGGTAATGCGGCCTTCCGTCAATTTATACATATCGCCAAGCACCGCCGTCGACAGCGCGAATAACGGTGCGCCGCTCAATCCGCCGGGTTCCGTACTCGCGGGTTCCTGCAAACTGTCCGGTCGCTCGATGGTGGTGTTTGAAATGATCAACCCATCTACGGCTTGTTCCAGAGCCATAGCGGCGATGTCCTGTTTATCCCCACTCGTCAGATCTGGTGCTATCTTGACCAACAATGGTGGCGGCGCGCCCTTTCGGCTCCGTTCCGCCGCCGCGCGCACTACTGTGATTAGCCGGGTCAGCACATCGGCGTCCTGTAAGGCGCGCAACCCGGGCGTGTTAGGCGAGGAAACGTTGATGACGATGTAATCGGCGAAAGGTGCCAACCGTTCCGCGCAAGCTTCATAATCCACCGCCGCGTCTTCGGTCTCTTTGTTCTTACCAATATTGACGCCCACAATTCCGCCTACATCGCGATTTATGAGGCGCCCGGCGGCGGCCTCCATACCTTGATTGTTAAAGCCCATGCGGTTGATCACCGCGCCATCACGCGGCAGTCGAAACAGCCGAGGCTTTGGATTGCCCACTTGCGGGAGCGGGGTCACTGTGCCTATTTCGGTAAACCCAAACCCCATGCGCAACAACCCCGCATAAGCGCGGGCGTCCTTGTCGAATCCGGCGGCGACGCCGATGGGATTGGAAAAATCGTAGCCAAAATATTGGCAAGCCAGCACAGGATCATCAGAACCACCATCGAGCGGCCCCAACCCACGCGCCAACGCCCAAACGGTCAAATTATGCGCCCGCTCCGGATCGAGGCGGCGCAAAAACGACATGGCGAGGGTGGTGGTGGACATGATTGAAACGGTTTAACAGGCGGGCGTAAGTTTCGCCATAGGGCACTTAACATTCACGCCCACCTCACCCCCCCCCAAACTTCTTCATTAACACCGAAAACGGTTATGCGGGCACTTGTCCGGCTTCGGCAAATATTTTGTCATCATAACTAAATATGTTTTATTTTTAAAGGGTTGGCTAAAATACCCAAAGCCTCTATCGAGCAATCTATAATCGCTTCCATCATCATCGGTTTGAAAAGAATGATCCTGTTCAAGCAACGGTCGAAATTGCTGGCGGCTCAATCGCCGTTGTCTGTGCAACTTTCAGGTAAGGCGAATAATATCGAATGGTTCACAGGGTCGATTTATCCGCACCTTTCCCGCTGTAAACCCGGGCGCCAGCCAGTTTCGCCGCTGCGCCCGTGGCCCCCCATGACCACGCCTTCCCGACAGAATCAAACGGCTCGCCTACGATATCCAAGACAGGCCACACGTTAATATTTCTTGGTCGCATAACCACTCCCGTAATTTGAAATTTAAAAATACGTACAACCAAAAATATGCATCCTCTTGGTATATTTATCTTTGTTTCTATGTATATATATTAAGTTGTGTTTCCTAATGCATTTGTTTCGAGAACAGTGTAAGAAGGCCTTCCCATGCTTAGACACCAAGACATATGGCGCGCGATTGACAGGTTGGCCCAGGAAAATGGTTTTTCCGCGTCCGGTTTGGCGCGTCGCGCCGGGCTGGATCCAACCACCTTCAATAAGAGCAAGCGCATCGCACGGGACGGAAAACCCCGTTGGCCCACGACGGAAAGCGTCTCCAAAATTTTGAAGGCGACAAGCAGCACGATGGGCCAGTTCGTCGCGTTGTTAAGTGACAGCGCTGAAGGCGGCGTCATTCATCGCATCCCCATCATCGGATACGCCCAGACGGGCCGGGATGGGTTTTTCGATGACGCCGGGTACCCAACCGGAACGGGTTGGGACGAAGTTGATTTCCCAAATATAGGCGACAATCACGCCTATGCACTGGAAGTCAGTGGCAAAAGCATGGAGCCTGTCTACCGTGACGGCGACACCATCATTATCTCACCGCAAGCCAGCGTTCGAAGGGGCGACAGGGTTGTCGTCCGCACAAAATCCGGCGAGATCATGGCGAAACAACTCGTGCGGCAAACTGCCCACAAAATCGAGCTTTTATCGGTCAATAAGGACCATGACGATATCATGTTGAACACCGATGACGTTGAATGGCTGGCCCGAATTATCTGGGCAAGCCAATAGCCCTGTGACCCGATTCGTTGCGCTGTAGCGTCTCGACTTTCATTACACTTAAATTAGATCATTCCCGATAGGATATTTTCATGTCGCAATCTTTGCGTCGACTCCCCTACCTTGAAACCCAATACGATGGTCCTCCGCCGCCAAGCAAATCACGCTCTGCGCTTTTCGACGGCCCTGCCTTTGCGTATAGTTAAAGGAATGCCGAAGCCGCGTTTTTAAATGCAGAGGTCCTAAAAGCAGTGCAGGCCATCGCCAAACGACCCTCACACACCCAGACGCCAAAGTCGAATGACCGCCTTGACGTTCTCGCGGACGATTTGCGCCGCATCCGCGTCAAAGCTACTTTACAACTGCGATAATATTTCCCTATTGATCTGTGTGGCGGCCGATCGAAACCGATGGGCACCATCCGGTTCGGTTGCGCCACTGGCATTGGCGCCCCCGTTGTCGCGGTTTATAGTCCGATTCCATCTAAATATACGGAGACATTGACCCGAATGGACGCCATCACATACCTCGACGGAAAATGGATCGAAGGAAACCCGCCTTTATATGGCGCACGAGATCACGCAACGTGGCTGGCGTCCGTTGTCTTCGATGGCGCACGAACCTTTGACGGCGTCGCGCCCGATCTGGACCTCCACTGCGCCCGCACCGTTCGTTCAGCCTGTGCCCTGGGCCTGAACCCAACCTTGACCGGTGATGAAATCATGGCGTTGGCGCGGAAAGGCATCGCCAAATTTCCCGCCGGATCAGAACTTTACGTTCGGCCGTTGTTTTGGGCGGAAGGTGGATGGGTCGACCCCGACCCCGAAACCACGCGGTTTTCCTTGCTCGTCTACCTGTTGCCGATGCCGGACCCCGTTGGGTTCAGCGCCTGCCTATCGACTCGGCGACGCCCGGCGCCTGATATGGCGACCACCGACGCCAAGGCCGCATGCCTGTACCCGAATTCCGCCCGCGCCCTGAGAGAGGCCGCCGGTCGTGGCTTCCAAAACGCTGTCATGCGAGACCCGGTTGGTAATGTCGCCGAATTCGCGACCGCAAATCTGTTTTTTGCAAAGGACGGCGCTCTTCAAACCCCGATCCCCAATGGCACTTTCCTGGACGGCATCACCCGACAACGCGTTATTTCCGTGTTACGTGAAAGCGGGGTCAACGTCGTTGAACGCAGTGTCAGCGTCGATGATATCAACACGGCGGATGAAATATTTTGCACGGGCAATCAGTCCAAAGTCATGCCCGTGATTCGCTATGAAGATCATGACCTGGAGCCTGGCCCGTTCTTCAAACGCGCCCGGGAATTGTATTGGGAATTCGCCCACAAGCACGGGTGAGCAAACAAGGTCCCTAAGCCGCGCCCAAGCCTTCATCCGTCAACGCATGCCGCATCAAGGCGATGGATTCTTCCACGCCGTATAATGCGATAAAAGACCCCATGCGGGGCCCCTGCGATTGCCCAAACAGAATTTCGTAGAGCGCCTTGAACCAACCCCGTAACGGATCAAACCCAAACGTTTTACCAACTTCGTAAACTTGGGTTTGTATGTCCGATGCCTCGGCATCGTCCGGCAGCACCGACAACGCCTCAATAAGCGTCGTGATCGCCTGACGCTCAACCTCGTTTGGCGCGCGGTATTTTTTCGTCGGTTTGACGAAATCCTTATAATATCGAATGGCGTGCCCCACCAAACCATCCAAGGACGGGTGTGATTCCGGTGTTGCGTCTGGCGCATAACGCGAAATAAAGCCCCACAAGACTGATTTGTCTTCGGTGTTGCAGGCACCCGCCAAATTCAAAAGAATATTGAAACTGATCGGCGTCAAATCCGCACTCGGCGCACCGTTATGAATATGCCAAACAGGATTTTTCAACCGCGCCGAATCATCTTCAGCCCCGAATTTTTCCTTGAAGGTGAAATATTCGTCCACCGCTTTAGGGATAACGTCAAAATGCAACCGTTTCGCGGTATTCGGCTTTTGAAACATGAACAGCGACAAACTGTCTCCAGGCGCATAGGTCAGCCATTCCTCCATGGTCAATCCGTTGCCTCTGGACTTCGAAATTTTCTCCCCGTTTTCATCGAGGAATAATTCATAGGTGAAACTTTCCGGCGGTCGGCCCCCCAGGGCGCGGGTGATCTTAGTCGACAGCCGAACTGAATCTATTAAATCCTTACCGGACATTTCATAATCGACGCCCAACGCGAGCCACCGCATCGCCCAGTCGGGCTTCCATTGCAGCTTACAGTGGCCCCCTGTCACTGGTGTTTCGACCATTTTACCGTCGTCACGTTTATAAACGATGGTTCCAGCATCCGCATTCAGCTCTACGACAGGAACCTGCAATACCAGACCGCTTTCCAGACAAACCGGAAGAAAGGGGCTGTAGCTTTGCCGCCGTTCCTCTCGCAAGGAGGGGAGCATAATGGACTGAACGGCGTCATATTCCCGAAGCACCGCCATTAAAGCATCATCGAATCGGCCGGATTTATAACATTCAGTCGCGCTCAAAAATTCGTACTCAAACCCGAACCTGTCGAGAAATTCCCGTAGCCGGGCATTATTATGCGCGCCGAAACTGTCATGCGTCCCAAAGGGGTCAGGCACAGAGGTCAACGGCTTGCCCAGGTTTTGCGTCAGCATATCCTGTTCTGGGACATTCGTTGGCACACTTCGGAATCCGTCCATGTCATCGGAAAAGGCGAAGAGTTTCGTGGGGATATCGGATATTTGCTCAAAAGCGCGCCGCACCATCGTCGTCCGAGACACTTCTCCGAAGGTCCCAATATGCGGTAATCCGGACGGCCCATACCCAGTTTCAAACAGGACATAGCCTTTATCCGGCGTTTTGCCGCCGATTCGCTTCAAAATCCGCCGCGCTTCCACGAAGGGCCACGCTTTCGCATCTAACGCTAATTCACGCAGGTTGGACATAGCTATTGAAACTTTCAAAATGTAAAATACTAACGAATCGGACGTTGGAGCCTTTTGCCCCATGAACGCAACGTCACCCGCGTCTGTAAACCATCGCCCGCCTAAAAAACAAGCTGTATGATGCCGCCTCAATGGACGCTTCCCAACAATTACTGTTCCCCGATTCGCCAATTTTAATCATTGGCCTCCTCGACGCCGTCTGGCTCGACTCAACAGGTGAATTTGAGGAACTGTCTCATGAAGACACCACGCGGCGCCTGAGTTCGGGCGGCGCGCCGATTGTCTGTCACGCGCCTTCATGCGCGCGACGTCTGAATATCGACCGGTTTCGCGCGCTTGATGTGCTGGAATTGTTCGCCTTTGTACGCCCGACGACTTTTTGTTCACCAACGCCCGAAGGCTTGGCCCGCGCGATGGGGCTGGACGTTCAACCTGACGCAATCGCCAAGGCCATGGCCTTGCGACAAACCGCCATGGCACTCTTGAGGCAACTCAGAGACGCTCACCGCGACCGGGACGACATCCCCATAGCGGGTGCCTTGGCGCATGGCGGGTGGGATTGGGCACCGTTCGTCCTCGCAGCGCTGGGTGAACAAGGGGAACAAGTCACCCGGTCCCCCATGGCGGGACTCGATGTATGGCGTCGATTAAGCGAATGGCAAGATCGAGCGCCACAAGGCGAACCCACCGGAATCCCCGTTGAACCCTCCGCCGCGCGGACGCGCCTTGCCAACATTTTAGGTGACGACGCCGAAACCAGACCCAGCCAGGCGGATTACGCGTCGTCGGCGAGCCTCGCCTTTAATGTTCGCGAGGAAGAAGGCGCGCCTAATTTCGTTTTGGCGGAAGCCGGGACCGGCGTCGGCAAAACATTAGGCTACATCGCCCCTGCCAGCCTTTGGGCGGAAACCAATGACGCGCCCGTTTGGATTTCCACATACACCCGAAACCTTCAACATCAAATTGATCAGGAACTCGACCGACTATACCCTGACGACAGCATAAAATCCCGCCATGTCGTTGTCCGCAAAGGACGCGAAAATTATCTGTGCCTGCTTAACATGGAGGAAGCTGTTCGCGGGGTCGCGGTGCGCCGGGAAGACGCGATTGCGTTGGGATTGATGGCGCGCTGGGCCGGTCGGACCAAGAGTGGCGATATGACGGGCGGAGATTTCCCCGCCTGGCTCAGCGATATCGCCGGTACGGAGCGGACGCTCGGTCTGGCGGACAGGCGCGGCGAATGCATCTACACCGGATGTTCACATTATCAAAAGTGCTTTATCGAGCGCAGCGTTCGAAAAGCCCGCCACGCCCATCTGGTCATCGCCAATCACGCGTTGGTTATGATACACGCCGCGCGCAACATGGCCGACGGCGCATCACGTCCGACCCGATACGTCTTTGACGAAGGCCATCATCTGTTCGACGCCGCCGACAGCGCCTTTTCAGCACACTTAACAGGTGTTGAGGCGGCGGAACTGCGACGGTGGATTCGCGGCGCTGAAGGCCGACGCGCTGGACGGGCGCGCGGACTTCAAGAACGAATCAGCGATCTGATCACCAACGCCGAACAAGGCGCCGAAACCCTCGACGCCTGTCTGCAGGCGGCCAGCGTATTGCCGGGAGTCGGCTGGCGGCAACGATGTGTTGAAAATCAACCTCAGGGCCCGACAGAAACGTTCCTGGCCTGCATCCGCCATTTCGTGCTCGCCCGGTCGTCAAATCCAGAAAGCCCTTATGATTTGGAAGCGGCCCTCATCGACCTGCCCGATGATATTATTAAAGCGGCAGCGCGTTTAAATGAACAACTAGACGCCCTTGCGACACCGTTGCGCGATCTCAAACGCCTATTATTGCAACAGCTGGAAGATAAAGTGGCGGACCTAGACACCGGGACACGAAACCGGATCGAAGTCACGGCGAGCGCATTAACCTATCGTGGGGAGAACCTCGTGGAAGCCTGGCGATCGATGCTGACCAGCGTTCTGCAAGACCCAGCCGCCGCATTTTCCGACTGGTTCACTATCGACAAAATTGACGGACGTGAATTCGATTTTGGGATGCACCGGCACTGGATCGACCCCACGGCGCCGTTTGCCCAAACTGTTGCGGCGCCTGCACATGGAATCCTTATTACTTCTGCGACCTTGACCGATGGTTCCGGTGATGCGGAAAATGATTGGGCCAAGGCTGAGACCCGTACCGGCGCATCGCATTTACCCAACCCCGCCACACGCGCCTCCTTGCCGTCGCCGTTTGATTACGGTGCCCAGACCAAAATTTTCGTGGTGACGGATATCCGTAAAAACAACATCCCCGTTCTCGCCTCGGCGTATCGGGAATTATTTATAGCCGCAAATGGCGGTGCGCTTGGGCTGTTCACCGCCATTAGTCGTCTGCGCGCCGTGCATAAACTAATCGCCGAACCCATGGGAAAAGCAAACCTGCCTCTTTACGCCCAACATGTCGATCGGTTGAATTTAGCCTCGCTGGTCGACATATTCCGCGCGGATCGGGATTCCTGCCTGCTGGGCGCGGACGCCGTTCGCGACGGGATTGATGTACCGGGCGATTCGCTGCGACTTATCGTCTTCGATAGAGTGCCTTGGCCTCGGCCCACAATCCTTCACAAGGCGCGACGCCAGAAATTTGGCGGCCGCACCTATGACGACGCCATCACTCGGTTACGATTAAAACAGGCGTTCGGGCGACTCATTCGCCGCGAAGATGACCAGGGCGTTTTTGTGTTGCTGGATTCGATGATGCCCAGCCGATTAGCGGGTGCCTTCCCAGAAAATGTCGAAATTCAAAGGGTTGGCCTTGCCGAAGCCATCTCGGGAACGGCTGCATTTCTTGCTAAACCATCCTAAAAGCCGATGAATTTATAAAGCCGCTGCTTTTACACGACGGCGAATTTTCTCTCCCATAAGAACATGCAACGCATCCGCAAACGATTCAGCGTTTTCGCCAAGTACCGCGTGAAACGCTGTATCTGCAGCTTCCACCTCCGCACCCGCGTCTCGGGCCGCGACCATACCTTTGTCCGTGATTTCAATGATAACGGCCCGGCCGTCACCCTTATGTTTTGAGCGGCGCACAAGATTTGCTTGCTGAAGCACCCTAATAATTTGTGACGTCATCATCTGGTCGGTCCCGCAATGGCGTGCAAGCGACACCTGCGTTACTGGTGCGCCAAGATCCAACTGAAGCGACCCGACCCCTGCCAACAACAGATATTGTGCCGGTGTAAGGCCATAAGGTTTCAGCAGCTTTCGAATTTTCCGCTGCCAGGTATTACCGGCGCGCCACAGCAAAAATCCAGAAATCTCACCCATAAGCCCCCCATGCATTCGCTTTTATTAAGTGCGCTTATTATATTTAAATTATAGCTCCACAGCAAGTGTTTCGTGTTCAATAGGACAACGCGTTAATTCGAGAAACAGGAAAAACTTTCACCCTTGCTGTTTGTTTGCATAATACGGGCGTCCGGATAGAATCCAGCGATGATCCGGCGCAATTGGAGTAGCTGGGGAAAATGGGGAGAGGCTTGTGCCTATTAGAATTGCCGTAATCGGGTCCGGCCCGAGCGGATTTTATACAACTGACGCATTAATAAAAACCGACGCCGATGTCGAAATCGACATCATCGACAGATTGCCGACGCCGTTTGGATTGATTCGAGCGGGCGTCGCCCCGGATCATCAAAGCACGAAACGCGTGGCGCGAGCCTATGAACGCACCGCATTGGACGAACACGTACATTACATTGGCAATGTCGAAGTGGGCCGTGATGTATCGATAGACCAGCTTCGCGATCTATATGACGCGGTCGTCGTGGCCATCGGCATGCCAGGCGACCCCGCGTTAGGGATTCCTGGTGACGACAAGGTCGGCGTTGTTGGCGCGACAAAATTCGTTGGCTGGTATAATGGGCATCCTGACTTCGCAGACTTTCAGCCGGACCTCGACACCAAGGCGGTCGCAGTTATCGGCAATGGCAACGTCGCCATTGATGTCGCGCGCGTTCTGGTCAAAACAAAGACCGAAATGACGGAAACCGACCTTCCCACCAAGATTGGCGACTACATACAACAAGCGCCCATAACCGACGTTTATATGTTTGGAAGGCGCGGCCCAGTCGAAGCCAAATTCACCAATGTTGAACTTCGGGAAATGGGGCATTTGGAAAATGCATCGCCTATTATCGATCCCGACTGCCTGCCGGACGAAGTTACCGGCGAATGGTCGGACCGAGATCGCCGCTTGCGGGACCGAAATTTACAAACGATGCGGGGGTTTCCGGACTCAGTATCCGACGCCAAGGCCAAACGAGTGCATTTCGCCTTTTACGCTCAACCCGTTGAAATTCTCGGTGACGACAAGGTGACCGGTATCCGGATGGAAAAAACCCAAGTCGTTGACGGACGGGCGCGGGGTTCCGGTGAATTCTTTGAAATTGAATGTGCTCTCGTCGTTCCCGCCATAGGCTACGCGTTGCAGCCATTTGAGGGATTGCCCGTTGACGATAAAACGGGCTGCACCGCGAATGACAATGGGCGAATCGCCGAAGGTTTTTACGCCGTGGGCTGGGCGAAGCGGGGTCCAAGCGGTGTTATCGGCACGAACAAGCCAGACGGTAAAATGGCGGCCGAGCAAATTCTGGAGGATTTTTCAGAAGGCGGGAAACTAGGCCACGACGGGCTGGTCGCGCTTTTGGGCGAAAAAGACGTCAAATGGAGCGATTTCGACGACTGGCAAACTATAAATGAAGAGGAAACCACCAACGCACGGCCTGGCGCACCACGAGAAAAATTCTTAACAATCAAGGACATGCTAGCAGTTGTGGACAAGGCGTAGACTCCGCCCAAAAATTTTTTAAAATAAATCATCCCACACGACCCTGGAAGAAGACGGACGCCGCACTGCCTAACTCAAGGTAATGTGGGGTCGATTTGTTGCGAATGCGGTTGAGTCCGCTGGTTAGCTGCGATAGACAATCATACTGGAAGTCGCTCTAAAGGAATAAGGCTTCGCTATTGGGATTTTGGACCCGAAGTCACAACGCCTTGAGAGGCTGCTGACGAAGGCCGACGCCGCCTGCTCAGCGGTAACGAACGGAGGACGACAACGATGGCTGTAACCGCCGAACACGTCGAAGAGGATTTCCCAAGACAGGAAATCGAATCGGCGGTAATTCGATTTGCTGGCGATTCCGGAGACGGCATGCAATTGACCGGCAGTCAATTTACGCTGGCGACGGCATTGCAAGGAAACGACCTTGCGACATTTCCGGATTTCCCTGCGGAAATTCGGGCACCCACGGGAACGACCTTCGGCGTCTCCGCCTTCCAAATCAACTTTGGCTCCAAAGGCATTCAAACTTCGGGCGATATTCTTGACGTGCTCATCGTGATGAACCCCGCCGCCTTGAAAGTGAACATCAATGATTTGCGGCCCGGCGGCCTCCTGATTGCGGACATTGGTGCCTTTTCTTCACGGAACCTAACCAAGGCCGGTTACAGCGAAAATCCGCTGGAAGGTAACAGCCTGGAAAAATTCAAGGTCCTTGAAGTTGATATGAGTCGCCTGACCAAAGAAGCGGTCAAGGAACATGGCCTGACATCGAAGGAAGCCCTGCGATGCAAGAACATGTGGTCCCTTGGCTTGATCTATTGGATGTATGGCCGCAAACGCGAAGCCACGGTCGATTGGCTGAAAGATAAGTTCAAAGGGAAGCCTGAAATTGCGGCGGCGAACATTGCCGCCATTAATGCAGGGCACGCTTTTGGTGAAACCGCTGAAATGCCGGCGGAAGTAAATCCATACACCATTCCGGCAGCGGAAATCGCACCCGGCCTGTACCGCACCGTAACGGGTACGGAAGCCGCAGCGTGGGGTCTAGCCGCCGGGTCTCAACTGGCAGGCCTGGAAATGGTGTTTTGCTCATACCCTATCACCCCGGCGTCCGCCGTGCTCCACACGTTGGCGGGAATGGACAATTACGATGTCGTGACGTTTCAGGCGGAAGATGAAATTTCAGCGGTGTGCGCGGCAATTGGTGCTTCCTATGCAGGTTCTCTTGGCGTGACGTCTAGTTCAGGCCCTGGCGTGGCCCTGAAAACCGAAGCCATCGGCTTGGCCATCAGCACGGAATTACCGCTGGTTATCCTCAATTCCCAACGCGCGGGACCTTCTACTGGCCTGCCAACCAAAACCGAACAGTCCGACTTGTATCAGGCGGTGTATGGGCGCAACGCCGATAGCCCCCTTGTCGTGCTGTCGGCGCGGTCGCCGAGCGATTGCTTCGATACTGCGATTGAAGCTGTCAGATTGGCGACCAAGTATATGACGCCTGTCATTCTTTTGACCGATGGCTATCTCGCCAATGCGTCGGAACCATGGCTTATCCCCGACTTCGATGATTACGAACCCTTTCCCGCCAAATTTCATGCGGACCCGGAAGGATTCCATCCATCGCTGCGTGATCCCGAGACATTGGGCCGGATCTGGGCAAAACCGGGGACCCCGGAATTAATGCATCGGATTGGCGGCATCGAAAAGAGCTTCGACAGCGGCCATATTTCCTACGATCCAGAAAACCATCAGAAAATGACGGATGTCCGTACGGCTAAAATCAATGGCGTCGCGGCCGACATCCCTGCACAAGCCGTCGAATGTGGCACCGAGTCGGGAAAAGTTGCGGTCGTGGGCTGGGGGTCAACCTATGGCCCCATCAGCCGCGCGGTAAATAATTTGATCGAAGACGGCCACAGCGTCTCGCATATCCACATTCGCCACATATGGCCGTTCCCGGCAAATATGGGCGATCTGCTTGCGAACTTTGATCAAGTCCTGGTGCCTGAAATGAACACCGGACAACTTATCACCGTCCTGCGCAGCGAATTCCTAGTACCTGCGGAAGGCTTAAACAAAGTAAATGGACAACCGTTCAAGATTTTTGAAATCGAGGACGCGGTCCGGGAACGATTGGAGCGATAACATGAACATCGCAACCCCGCCGGAAAAGCTAACGGCGAAAGACTTCACCACTGACCAAGAGGTGCGTTGGTGCCCAGGCTGTGGCGATTACGCCATTTTGAAGTCTGTCCGCAGTACTCTGGCCGACATTGGCGTACAACCGCACAATACCGTCTTTGTATCGGGCATCGGCTGCGCGGCGCGGTTTCCTTATTATATGGAAACCTACGGATTTCACACCATCCATGGGCGCGCTCCGGCAATCGCAACGGGCGTCAAATTGGCGAACCCCGACCTGGATGTTTGGGTGGTTTCCGGTGACGGGGACGCGTTATCGATTGGTGGCAACCATCTTCTGCACGTCTTGCGCCGCAATGTGGATTTGCAATTTCTGTTGTTCAACAACGAAATTTATGGCCTGACTAAAGGTCAATATTCTCCGACATCGCGTCCTGGCACCCGCTCGCCTTCAACACCTTTGGGCTCGGTTGATAATCCAGTTTCTGCTGCATTGTTCGCTTTGGGGGCAGGCGCTCGTTTTGTTGGCCGATCCATCGACACACAACAAAAACATATGCCGACGGTGTTGAAACGCGCCCACGAACACAAAGGTGCGTCCTTTGTCGAAATTTTCCAAAACTGCATCGTCTATAATGACAATGTATTTGGTCGGTTCACCGGGAAAGAAGTCGCCGCCGAAAATCAAATCAATGTCGAGCACGGCAAACCTTTGGTGTTCGGCAAGGACGGCAATAAAGGGCTCCGCGTCAAACCCGGCGCATTAGAATTGGAAATTATCACAATTGGTGAAAATGGCGTCTCTATCGACGATATTCTCGAACATGACGAGACCAATCTGACCCTGGCAAATTTGCTGGCGGCAATGGAGCCACCAACATTTCCAGTCGCGATTGGCGTAATCTATTGCAACCCAGGACCAACTTATGTCGAAAGCGTCCGGCAGCAAAAAGAATCCACGCGCACTAAACGTGGCAGCATTAACGACCTGCTGCGCAGCGGCCACACATGGCAGAACGGCTAACAGCTATCAGGAATGGCGTTGCCGGTAGGCGGGATTTCTATCGTCCGAGGCGGGTTGGTATTGGGCATCGATTTCGGAAATGGCGTCTTGCAGTATGTTGAGCGTGATGTTGTCATCGACGTCAAACAACGTGGAATCCGCATCGAACCATAAAGGCAAGCTGGTCGCGCAACACGTTTCCAACTGCGCGGATTTCGCCTTTATACCACCACGCCCCTTGGTAAGGGACCTGGAGACCAATATCCCACACCGCTACTCTTCGTGGAATTTCATTTGGCATATCTGACGCCCTCATCGCGACCTTCTCACCACGGAGTCGTCGGGTGGCTTTATCTTTGTGCTTTCATGGTCATCGCGATGATGGTGATTGGCGCGATTACCCGTTTGACTGAATCCGGACTGTCCATTGTTGAATGGAGACCCCTGATCGGCACACTGCCGCCCTTGTCGACCATTGAATGGACACGAGTCTTTGATCTGTACCAACAAACTTCAGAATACAAACTAGCCAATGACGGCATGAACCTGATTGAATTCAAAACAATATTCTGGTGGGAGTACATCCACCGTCTGTGGGGTCGGATAATTGGTATGGTCTTTGGTGTGCCCTTCCTATTTTTTCTGTTCACCAGAAAAATTCCCCCCGGGAAAACGCCACACTTGATCACGCTCTTTATTTTAGGCGGCCTTCAAGGCGTTATTGGCTGGTGGATGGTAAAAAGCGGTTTTGTCGACCGCACCGACGTCAGTCAATATCGATTGGCGATCCACTTGGGAATGGCATTTTTCATCCTCGGCTATATTTTATGGGTCGCAATGGACATCACCCACGCCCGCGGCGCGCATACACCGCAAGCACTACGCCCATTAGCAATGATCGTGACGATGGCGGTCTTCGTCACGATCCTTTCCGGTGGCCTGGTAGCAGGTTCCAACGCTGGGCTGATCCACAATACCTGGCCTTTGATGGATGGCGGCCTAATGCCAACAGATTTATTTGAAATGGAGCCCTGGTGGCTCAATGCATTCGAGAATCTTAACACGATACAATTCAACCACCGAATTATGGCCTATGTCACAACCGGCCTGGTCTTACTTCTATGGGCCAAAGGCCGCGCCACGCCGATTGGCACCCGCGCCCATAAAGCGCTTTCATGGCTCGCACTATCGGTCGCCATCCAAATCTGCCTTGGTGTTATGACATTGCTGCTTGTTGTGCCATTGCCGATTGCGGTGCTACATCAACTTGGTGCCGTTAGCGTCTTCTGCTTGTCGGTGTGGAATTTACACGCCTTCCATGATGCCAAAGCCACAGAATTCCGCCGGGAAGCCCCGCAGCCATAACCATCACGCCGAATACCACGGACACCATGAATGCGTCCGGTGTCGATACGCCCAAGGGCCCCAAAACAGCGATTAACGCGGCCTCACGCACGCCCCAGCCGCCAATGGAAATCGGTAACGTGGCCAGCAGCAATGTGGGCGGGACGACCAACAGGCATATCAATAATTCCAGCGACACGCCCAAAGCGCGCGCCAATAGATAAATTGCCACACCTCCAATTCCATGAATGACAATAGACAGAACAAGTAACTGCAATCCTGCAAACGACAGCAGAAGTCGTCGCATTATACGACATGTTCGGCCCAGTCTTCGTATCCAAGCGGGCCGGGCCGGCATCCAGGCGGCAGCTCCCAATATCACAATTAAGATTATGCCAACCGCGATCAGGATTGTTGAACCCCAAACATTGGCGGCGGGGCTCCACACCACAGCAACCGCGACCAGCGCCCCCAACCCCAAGAGACCGGCAATCCGCTCCTGCACTATGGTGACGACGCCCATGAATGTCGTGATCCCCTGCGCCCTCAACAGCCATACCCGGGCCGCGTCCCCGCCAATCGTCGTCGACAGGGTTTGATTGAAGAACATTGAAATGAAGAACAAACGTTGGGCCACCCCAACGGACAATCTCATTTTAAGGCTTCGGCATATCCGCCGCCACCGCTCCGCACTCACCACGCCAAAAATTAGCAAGAAGCCAAATGCTGCAATTGCAGAGCCCATTTTTATGGATTGAAGACTACCTGCAATTGCCGCGACATCCACCTGTCGCGCAAACCACCACATCAATCCCACCGAAAGACAGATCTTCAGCGCGAAAAGACCCCACATTCGTGTCGCGTCCATTGCTGGCGGAACCGTCAACGGATCATTGACCGCCCGCCTTTTCCAACATTGCATTTAGAAGCACCTGACACCCTGCGGCAATATCATCGGGGGTCGCATTTTCGATTTCATTGTGACTGATGCCGTCTTCGCAAGGCACAAAAATCATGCCGCTTGGCGCAACACTGGCCATGTATATGGCGTCATGCCCGGCGCCGCTAACGATATCCAAGTGGCTAAATCCCGCCTGTTCCGCGCCCTCGCGGACGGCGGCGACACAGGATGCCTCGAACGGCGTCGCCGCAAAACTCCAAATCTGTTCGAAGTTCAGTGACAAGGTGTGCTTTGCTGCAGTTACTTCCGCGGCGACAACCAACGCATCGTTCATTTCTTTTAATCGATCGTCATCCGGGTGTCGAAAATCAACCGTCATAAACACTTCACCGGGAATGACGTTTCGGCTATTCGGACTGACCTGCATCATCCCGACCGTCGCACAGGCGCTTGGTTGAAATTCATGGCCAATGCGGTTCACCGCCTGGACAATTTCCGCCGCGCCCACCAATGCGTCCCGTCGAACGGCCATCGGCGTCGGCCCCGCATGACTTTCGCGACCAGTGAGGACAATTTCGTACCAACGCTGGGCTTGCCCACCTGTCACCACACCAATGGTTTTTTCCTCAGCCTCCAAAACTGGGCCTTGTTCGATATGGGCTTCGAAATATGCACCAATGTCTCGGCCCCCGCACCCCTCCCCCAGATAGCCGATGCGCGCCAATTCCTCACCAATGGTCTTGCCGTCGATGTCGGCTTTCCCGTGGGCTTCCTCTAAATCAAATATTTGCGCAAAAGCGCCCGACCCAACCATCGCCGGCGGGAAACGACTGCCTTCTTCATTCGTCCAGGCGACCACTTCCACCGGCGCTTCAGTTTCAAATTCAGCGTCGTTCAAGGCGCGGATAACTTCCAATCCCGCCAGAACGCCAAACGCGCCGTCAAATTTTCCGCCCGTCGGTTGACTATCCAAATGACTGCCCGCCATGACAGGCGCCTGGTCGTTATTACGCCCTGGTCGGCGTGCGAAAATATTTCCCATAGCGTCAAAGGACACCGTACAACCCGCCGCTTCACACCATTGCACGAATAGATCCCGACTTTCCCGGTCCAAATCCGTCAGCGCCAACCGACAAACACCACCTTTTTCCGTGGCCCCAATTTTGGCCATTTCCATGAGGCTGTTCCAGAGCCGGTCGCTATTAATCTTTAAGTTATGCATGCTGGTTATCCCTGACGGCGCGTTTCAAATGTCCAAATGGACGTCTTTGTTTAGCGTTTAGAATTACTTATTTTTTTCGACTGGATTGTGTCCATGATCTCCAATGTTCGTTTCGCTTTATAAGCAATCGGGTAATCGATGAAAAAACCGTCGAGTTGAATGGACGCAGACCCTTCCTTTTCCGCCGCTTCAAAGGTGGCGACAATTTTCTGCGCCTGTTCTACTTCTTCCTCGCTTGGCGTAAACGTCGCGTTCACGACCGCGACCTGCGGCGGATAAATGCACATCTTCCCCTGGAACCCCATCGCCTTAACCCGCTGCGCGGACCGTTCCAGGTTTTCCAAATCCTTGATATGCACCCACACCGTATCCAGCGGCGCTTCCAATTCAGCCACACGGGATTCCAAAACCATGCGCGCCCGCGCCTGGTCCAACTCCCATTCGTCCAGCGACCACGTCATTCCCATGTCGAGGGTATAATCACCGGCACCAAACGCCATCCGCCGAATCCGCGACCCGCAAGAGGCGATTTCCCCCAATGCCGCAATTCCTTTGCCCGTCTCGATGATCGGGATCAAGTCAATTGAACCCTCGACGAGACCCCGTTCACATTCCAAATTTCGCAACAACCAATCAAAGGACCGTAATTGATCGCCGCTTTCAACCATCGGCAACACAATGCCATCGAGCCATGGACCGACAATGGCGGACGCATCGCCGAAGCAAAACGCTGTGTCGTACCCGTTTACGCGAACATAGCCCAAAGATGTACGCGGGCGTTTTAATGCCGCCACCACAAGTTCGCGGGTTGCGACTTTTTCCTCTGTTGCGACAGCATCTTCCAAATCCAGGATCACCGCGTCCGCCTCAACGTCGAACACCTTCCTCACGTTCTTGGCGTGATTCCCTGGTGCAAACATGAACGTGCGATAGAGGCCGTTTCTGTTTTCTCGCGACATCATATTTCCATAAATAATTTATAAATTTTCGCTGTTCCCTGTGACCCAATCATCATTTGCGAAGAACAGTAAATGTGCAAGGCGCACTTCTACACACACCTACCTCTGTTCGCCCACACTTGATTTTATCACAGTGGAAAAATGTGTAACGCATAACGGAAGGGCCGGGCAATAAACGATGCAGCATGTTTTAATTTTTTTAAATCAGCAGGAGGCCTCAAACGGCCACTCGCAGAAGGCGTTGAGGCGAATAGATTTGTTAGAGACAACGCCATGTTATCAGTCGTTGACATCGCGCCAATCGGTAAAGGGTCAATTCATAACCATCAGGAAGAATATCGGAAATCTGAAAATGGTTTTGATGTTTAATCGTCATTCAGACATGCTGTTGTGCAGCATCACGTAAAAACCTATCAGGAAATTAAAATACGCTGTTATTGCTCTTGTATTTAGGGGTTCGAATTGTCATATACTGCATTGCAGCATATTCACTCCCTGAAAATGCGGCAACGCAGCATTTCGAAATACTCCGAATCTTGCGTGTTACCTCCCTAGACTTGGGCCGCGCCTTTATAGACGCGGCCCTTTTTAGGGGAAATTGCTTGTACTTTAACGGTTGCTCAAACGAGCGCCCAAGCGCCATTAAACAACTGGCACGCCGTTTGTTGCTTCGTTACC
>JAPKDL010000061.1 GCA_028822585.1 Alphaproteobacteria bacterium
AATACTGACCCGTCAGATCAATTATCTCAATTGAGGCAATGGGTTAAATTTCATTCGAACTCGTTATCTGGAACAGCTCCAAATTTATTAATCCCGCTCGACACACATGGCGATGCCCATGCCGCCGCCAATGCACAAAGTCGCCAAGCCCTTCTTGGCGTCGCGCCGCTGCATTTCATATAACAGCGTGGTCAGAACCCGGGCGCCGCTAGCACCGATGGGGTGACCCAGGGCGATCGCGCCCCCGTTGACGTTGACCTTGTCCAAATCCCAGCCAAGTTCTTTGTTGACGGCGCAAGCCTGGGCGGCAAAGGCTTCATTAGCCTCAATCAAATCAAGCTCATCGAGAGTCCAACCGGCTTTCCCCAACGCCTTGCGGCTGGCGGGAATGGGCCCCGTGCCCATGATCGCGGGGTCAACCCCGGCCGTGGCCCAAGACACGACCCGCGCCATTGGCGCAATTTTACGACGTTCGGCTTCTTCTCTGGTCATCAGCACAATGGCCGCAGCACCGTCGTTGATGCCTGACGCGTTGCCCGCCGTCACCGTGCCGTTCTTGTCAAAGGCGGGACGCAGTTTGGCCAAGGTTTCTTTCGTCGTGCCATGTTTGAGGTGCTCATCCGTGTCGATGACAACGTCACCCTTGCGGGTTTTGATCGTTACCGGCGTGATTTCATCGGCGAAGCGTCCGGCTTTCTGGGCAGTCTCCGCTTTGACCTGCGACGCGGCGGCGAAGGCGTCTTGCTCTTCGCGGGTCAATTGCCATTTCTCGGCAATATTTTCCGCCGTGTTACCCATGTGATAACCGTGGAATGCGTCCAGCAATCCGTCCTTCAACATGGTGTCGACAAAGCTCATGTCGCCAAGTTTTTGACCATCGCGCAAATGTGAACAATGCGGCGCTTGGCTCATATTTTCCTGTCCGCCCGCAACGACAATATCGCAATCGCCCAGTTGGATGGATTGAAAGCCCAGCGCAACCGTGCGCAACCCGGACCCGCAAAGCTGGTTAATCTGATACGCAGTTTTTTCAACGGGAATGCCCGCGTCCACGGCCGCTTGCCGGGCTGGGTTCTGACCGGTTCCCGCCGTCAGAATTTGGCCCATGATGACTTCATCAACATCCTTGGGTTCGACATTCGCGCGACGCAGCGCTTCCTTGATCGCGATAGTTCCCAGAGCGGACGCTGCAACACTGCTGAGCCCACCATTGAACGCACCAACCGGCGTGCGTGCGGCGCTCGCAATTACGATTTCCGACATGTCTATTTCTCCTGTGAATCCACTCGTTCGATTTACCTTACGCCGTCTTCAAGTATCGGCGCGTCACCTGCGATTTCAATGATATTGCTGCATTGCACAATAATCAGAGTCAACTGAAAAATTATAGCCTCGAATTTAAGCTTGTCGAAGCCATGCCGCCAAAGGTTCCCACACGGTCTTTTGGGCACCGCCGCCGACCATCATTCCGATATGACCGAGGTTTGGCTGAACCACCGTGACGTCGGGCAAGTCACGGGCAATCGCCAGGGCGGATTCGGGTGGCACGATGCGGTCGTTCGCAGGCGCTGCTATATAGGCGGGTTTGGAAAATTGCTGCGGTGCCACGGCGACGCCGCCAACCGACCAATCACCACGCGCCGGGGCGTTGGCACCATACCAATCGCGCAGGCAGGTACGCGCGACATTGGCCGTCAAAGGCGCACCATCGTTCAACCAATCTTCCAAGGCGACAAACGCGTCCGCCCGCGCAGTGTCCGGCTCCGCTGTACCGAAAGCGGTGAATTTGCGCACCCCCAAAAACGGATCCAGTAAAAAAAACAACATCTGAATGACATCGACAGGCATTTCCCCCTGCAGCGCCAGCAACGTTTCGTAAGCGTCGGCGAATTGGGCCAACCGCAACGCCTGGGCAGGATCAGGCGCGTGAAAATCCCACGGCGTCGCCAATAACGCCAGACGATCCGTCTGCGCCTGACGGCGGACCGCCAGGGCCATGGCGAGCAAACCGCCCATGCAGTAGCCCAGAATCGCGACCCGGTCTTTGTCTGAGACGATATCCATCCCCCGCTCCAACCGGGCAATATACTGATCCACTCCGAAGTCGCCTTCCTCCGGGCCTGGCGCGCCCCAATCAACCAGAAAAGGCCGCAAACCTTGAGCCGCGAGCCAGCGCGCGAAGCTGCACGTCGCGGATAGATCGAGAATATACCCACGATTGATCAAAGACGGGATCAGTAGGACAGGGCGGCTTCCCGGCGCTCCGCCATAGTCTAAAATCCGAGTCGATCCATCCGACCATATTTCAGGTGGGTCCGGCACATCACGTGTATATGTCGACGTTCTATAACGTTCGACGCCGGTTAAAAACGCGTTCATTCGGTGGCGTGATTCCAGGGCGGCGACCGCCGTAAATTCATTCAAATCCAGGGCGCTAAGCGCGGCCAATAGGGCCACTCGTTCTTGCCCGTTAGCTTCCGGACCCGCCCGTGGATTCCAAATTGGCAATCCGTTCTTCAAGTTCTCTAACGCGGCGTTCGAGGTCGCGAACAGCGTCGCCGCTGCCGTTAGGTGCGCCGGTAACGGGCGCGGTCCCAAGCGCGGCCGCTGTCGAGGTGAATTCTGCGCTTCCGTTGGCATTGTCGCTCCCCTGGGTCCAGAGCCGGGTCATGGCTAACCAAGCTTCCGGCCCTGCAATAGGATCCGTCGCAACCGCTGTCAAATGCTGTCGCCACAGGTCCAGAAATCGACGGGATAGATCCTCAATATCGAGCGGTTCGGCCATGGATTCAGTATAGGGGCCGGGCCACTCCAGCGCCACCCACCGCTACAGCGCGGAGGGTGCGGTGCAGCAATTCTTTGCCCAATGGCCTCATTGGTGGTAAGCGTTGCAGTATATTTGGTTCGCAGGATCGGCGTAGCCGCCATTTTTACGGATAACCGGGAACGCATATGACGGATACGGACGGACAGAACGGCGCAGTCATAACGATAAAAAAATACGCGAATCGACGCCTCTACAACACCGCGACGAGCAGCTATGTCACACTCGATCATCTGTGCCAAATGGTTAAAGATGGGTCGGATTTCGTGGTTTACGACGCCAAAAGCGGCGACGACATTACACGTTCCGTGTTGACGCAGATTATTGTGGAAGAAGAATCGAAAGGGCAAAACCTACTGCCCATCAGCTTTCTTCGCCAATTGATTGGAGCTTATGGCGACAATATGCACCAAATGCTGCTGCCAAGCTTTTTGGAGCAATCGATGGAGGCCTTTACCCAGAACCACGGTCAGATGGAAAGTTATTTCCACGACACCTTTGGGTCAATGTTCCCCACGAGTTCGTTAGATGAAATGGGCAAACAAAACAAAGCCGTGTTCGAAAACGCTATGCAAATGTTCGCACCGCTCGCCGGACACACGCCAAAAGCACAGGTGCCGAAAGCAGAGACGCCTAAAACCAAACCGGTGGAGGGCGGGGACCCTGCGAAAAACCAAATGGATGAAATGGCGCGCAAGCTGAACGAATTGCAGGCGCAACTTGCGGCCATGACCAAGCCGTCCTCCTAGTTGCGCCACCGAAACGGATGGCTGCCATCCGCTTTGTTCTGGTGGCCCACCAGATCAATAGCTTGGTGGCCTGACTCACGAAACACCCGGGAACCAAGCGTTTCGATCAGACCACCAAGCCCGTAAACATCCGTGGAATAGTATAACAATGCTCCCTCGCGCTAAGACGGCGCATGGGTTCCTGTTGTCATACAAATCAGGATGCAAACGCGCCGCCGCCGAAGACTTTTTAGACCCTGCTTATCGCCACCCTGGTGATCAATGCGGTTATGTTCGTGGTGGAAATGAGCGCCGGACTGACGGCGAGCGCTGCGTCGCGACAGGCGAACGCGTTCGATTTTCTGGGTGATTCGGCGAATTACTCGCTATTTCTTTGTGTGTTGGGGATGAGCCTGTGGTGGCGCGCAGGCGCGGCGTTGGTCAAGGGTGTATCGATGGGACTGTTCGGATTATTCGTCATAGCCAACGCCGCCTGGCACGCCAATACGGGAACCTTGCCTGGCGCAATGACCATGGACGCGGTCGGAACCCTTGCGCTTATCGCCAATGTGATTTGCGCATTATTGTTGATGCGGTTTCGCGACGGCGACGCCAATATGAGTTCGATTTGGCTGTGCATTCGCAACGACGCCACTGGCAATTTAGAGGCCATTATGGCGAGCTTGGCATTGAGCGCCTCCTGGCGCGTGATCACTCACGCCCTGCGTGGATTACGCTACGACGCAGTCCTACCAACCCCCTTATCCACCTATGCGCGTTAGACAGGCAGACGCGGTCGCGTCCAAGATAGACGCTTCGTCGATTCCCACTGCGCGATACACATCATCCAAATCCGCCGATTGCCCGAACTGATCAACCCCCAGCGCGGTCACCTTCTGGCTGCTCACCGCCCCCAGCCATGACAACGCCGTGGGGTGCCCGTCGATCACGGTGATCAACACGGCGTCGGGCGCTAGTTCCTCCAGCAAGGACTCGACCCGGCCATGCGCTTGACGGTCGCCTTGGCGGCGGCGGCGTTTCGCCGACAACCAATCTACATGCAGCCGGTCCGGCGACGTCACCGCCAGCAAACCTGCGCCCGGAATATCCTCTAGCAATTTCTGGTGCGCGGAAATCGCCTCCGGCGCCACCGCGCCCGCGTAGACTATCGCCAGTTCCGCGCCCGGCGTTGGCGGCACCAACCAATACGCGCCTGAGGTGATGCTGTCTTTATCGGGTGAGCTCAACGTCCGGTCAGGTTGGGCAATATTCCGAGTAGACAGGCGTAAATACACTGATCCACCGTCCTGGGCCTGCATATGGTGAAATCCCCAGGTCATAATCGCCGCCAGTTCATCGGCATAGGCCGGTTCAAAATAGCTTAACCCCGGCATCGACATCCCGACCAACGGCGTGTTGACCGATTGATGCGCACCGCCTTCCGGCGCCAACGTGACGCCTGACGGCGTGCCAACAACCATGAAGCGGGAATCCTGGTAACAGGCATAAAACAAAGCGTCGAGTCCACGATTTACAAACGGATCGTAGAGGGTTCCAACGGGCAATATTCGTGCGCCGAACAGTGGTTCCGCCAGACCCAATGCGGAAAGCATCAGAAACAAATTGTTTTCCGCGATCCCTAATTCGAAATGTTGGCCCGATTGCGTCCGCGTCCATCGCTGCACCGAGGCAACATTTTCCTGACGAAAGACATCCGTGCGTTCATGTCGGTTAAATAACCCACGCTGGTTTACCCAACCGCCCAGATTGGTGGACACCGTCACATCTGGCGAGGTTGTGACCATATGCGCCGCCAGATCACTATCGCCGCGCCCAAGGTCGTTCAGTATTTGGCCGAACGCCTGTTGGGTCGACGCCTTTTCCGCCTGTGGCACGGGCAGGTCAGGCACGTCTACTTTGGGTGCATGATGTCGGCGTGACGGCGCCCCGGAATACGCCGTTTCTCCAATAAAGTCGCGCAGCGTCGCGGCGTCAATATCAAGACCCGCGAAAGGGTCCCATTCGGCCCCGTCGGGGATTCCCATGGATTGCTTGAACGCCGTCATTTGCGCCTCATTCATGAGACCGGCGTGATTGTCTTTGTGCCCCGCGAGCGGCGTGCCATATCCCTTTATGGTGTAGGCTACAAAACAGCACGGGCCGTCCGGCGGGGCGCTGTGGAACGCCTCCAACACAGATTCCATGTCATGCCCGGCCAGATTGGTCATCAAGGCGTGCAAGGACGCGTCATCGTGATCATCCAGCAGGGTTTTCAAACCCGAAGCACCGGTCAAATCACCCAATAAGCGCTCTCGCCAGGCACCTTCGCCTTTGAAGGTCAACGCGGAATACAAATCGTTGGGACAAGTGTCGATCCAATCCAACAGCACTTCGCCCGCAGGGCCGCTCCGTGCGGCTTCGAGTTTCTTGCCAAACTTCAAGGTCACTACATGCCAGTCGACGGTGCTGAAAAACGACTGAATTTTCTGGAACAACATGTGGTTGATGACACCGTCGAGACTTTGCCGGTTGTAATCAATGACCCACCACAGATTGCCCACATCGTATTTCCAACCTTCCAACAAGGCTTCGAAGACATTGCCTTCGTCGAGTTCCGCATCCCCCATCAGCGCCACCATGCGCCCTGGACGCGCGTCTTCCCCCATGAGCCCGTTCAACCGGGTGTAATCCTGTACCAGAGATGCGAACAGCGTTTCCGCAACGCCCAGCCCGACGGAGCCGGTGGAAAAATCAACGTCGCGCGTGTCCTTAGTGCGCGACGGATAGGATTGCGCCCCGCCCAACCCGCGAAATTGTTCCATCGTCGACCGGTCTTGCCGGCCCAACAGGTACATCAACGCGTGAAACACCGGGCTGGCGTGCGGTTTGACGGCAATTCGGTCTTCGACGTTCAACACATCCATATATAAAGCGGTCAGCAACGTCGCCGCCGACGCGCAGGACGCCTGATGCCCACCCACTTTCAAGCCATCGCGGTCTTCGCGCATGTAATTCGCGTTGTGGATCATCCAGGATGACAGCCATAACACTTTCTTTTCCAGTTCGCCCAGACAGGCGAGCTTGTGCGCCGAAATTTCCGCCGAACTATTTTCACCACCAACAACCTTCAAAGATCGCCGCATCGCTCACTTGTCCTTCATTCAAATCCAATACCGTGTCCAATCAAGGTAGCATGATCGCCCACCAGAATCATTAATCACACACCGATATTTTCAGCCTGGTCAGAAAACGGTTGTGTTTTAGTCCTTGAAGCGCCATTTTCCGGACGAATCTGGTGCAATGTCGGCTATTTTGCGTCAAAACTTTCAAACTAAATTTAAAGTAGGACAATACGTGGCAAAAGAAGAGCTGTTGGAATTCGACGGGACTGTGAAAGAGGTGTTGCCCAACGCCATGTTCCGCGTCGAACTGGAAAATGAACATGAAGTGCTGGCGCATACATCAGGCAAAATGCGCCGATTCCGAATTCGCGTGCTGGCGGGCGACAAAGTTACGGTCGAGATGACCCCGTATGATTTGTCGAAAGGCCGGATCACCTATCGCTACAAATAGGTGACCGACGCCGAGATCATCCGCCTTGTTCAAGAGGCGGACCTTGACGAACTTATCTCGCTCTATGCGCATTATACGGCGGCGGAAAATCTGCCGCCATTGTCCTCGGACCAAGTTCAAAAGATATGGCGCGAAATAGAGCGCAACCCCGGCGTCGACTATTATGCTGTCGAGATTGAAGGCCGGATAGCAGCTGCGTGCATCCTCACCATTACGCCGTCCTTCATCCGGGGCGGCAGCGGCTATGGCGTGATTGAACATGTCGTGACCCACGAAGACTTTCGCCGCCGCGGCCTCGCCAAAAAACTGATGGTCTTTATCCTGGACCACGCCTGGGCAAAGGGCTGCACTGAAATCATGCTGTTGTCGGGGCGCGACTTGGCACCTGCCCACAAACTCTATGAAGACCTTGGGTTCGACAAGCACGGACGAACCGGATTTATTAAGTTCAGACCGAAAAACTAGGCGGCGTTGGTTTGGGCGTGGTCCTGCATTAACGCCAGCGCGTCGCGCACCACCTCAACGCCCGCGCCCTGACCAGGTTCCACGCCAAGACCTGTAGCGTTTTCGCTAAGATAACGCCGCCAAGCCCGCGCGCCGGGCACGCCGTTGAACAGTCCTAAAATATGGCGCGTCATAGCGTTCAGCGGAACGCCTTCGGCCAATTGTGCCTCGATATAGGGAATATATTTTTCGATGACCTCGATCCGATCCGTAACCGCAGACGGGTCGCCGAAGAATTGTTCATCCACGTCCGACATGATCCAAGGGTCTTTATACGCAGTCCGTCCCAACATGACGCCGTCCACATAATCAAGCGCGCCCTGCGCCGCATCCAAACTTTCCAGCCCGCCATTGAGGATGATTTCCAAGTCCGGGAACGCTGCTTTGAGGTCAAAGACGACATTGTAGCGCAACGGCGGGATTTCCCGGTTCTGCTTTGGGCTCAACCCTGAC
Source organism: Alphaproteobacteria bacterium (assembly GCA_028822585.1). GTDB lineage: Bacteria > Pseudomonadota > Alphaproteobacteria > UBA8366 > JABJJH01. The sequence goes on from JAPKDL010000061.1 coordinate 8,083, forward strand.
AGCCACGCCTTACGCGCATGCACGATCACTGTGGCGCACCCCGAATTTTCCAATAGGGCGACAAACCGATGCAGCGCTGCAACGGAATCATCTTTATCGACGCCGATTCGGCATTTCACGGTGACGGGAATCTTAACCGTATCGCGCATTGCCGCCACGCAACGTGCGACCAATTCAGGTTCCTTCATCAAACACGCGCCAAATCGGCCCGCCTGAACCCGGAGACTGGGACACCCGACATTTAAATTCACCTCATCATAACCACACGCTTCGACCCTGCGTGCGCATTCGGCCAAGGCGTCCGGGTCCGACCCGCCAAGTTGGGCGGCCACGGGATGTTCCGTCTCGTCAAATCGCAAAATTCCCGCCGCAGGGCCATACAGCAACGCGCCGGTGGTGATCATTTCCGTGTACAATCGGGCGCGACGACTTAACAGCCGCAGGAACGCACGGTCGTGCCGATCCGTCCAATCCATCATCGGAGCGACGGAAAATTTGCCGTGAACTGGTTTCGAAATGTTCATATGCACCGCTTCATGAAAGTGTGGGCCGGACTTTTAAACAATTTAACCTCTCCCCGCTATACTAAATCTGTGGATGGTTTTATGGCCCCAAAAAAATTCATGGAACTTGCCAGTTTATCCGATTGAATATTGGGAGGTTTGTTGATATTTTGTGGCTGATTTATGTTATCCTACTATATATTGTGATTTTAAGGGTGAGGAGGGGCCATGCTGCGTGGATCGATTGCGGGTCTATGCTTGCTTTCCACTACTCCGCTGCCCGGCTGCTCTTATCTCGAAACCCTGTCCGGCCTATTCTCAAATGTCAAATTTTCTGCGAAACCGGTGCGCGCGATCGCGCCGCCGTATGACTTTCGTATCGGCGATGTCTACCGATATAGGGTTGGTGACCTTTTTAGTGAAGAGGAAGTCACCCATTTAGCGGGACAAGAAGTCTCATGGGCGGGCAATTACGGTCGGACATGGGTGACTGACGCGGATACGTTATTGTCGCCCAAAAAATTTCACGTGGGCGAGGCGACGCCTAAAACAATCCGCGCCTCAATGGAAACGACAGGACCGCTCTACCCGATTATGGTCGGCAAGTCCGTCGCGTTCCGGTTTTCCAGAACTGGCGGCGAGGCACCCGCCACGCCGCACGTGCTTTCATAATCAATGACGTCAAAATCGTACAAATCGACGGCTACGCCAGGTGGAAAATCAAACGGTTTCGGCATCCGGTTTGCGGCGTACAAATCACCCACGGACACACGCGAGGCATGGAAACACATTAAACGACGCAACGGTGGCTTACAGGCGCGCATGGAACCGGCCATTGAACGGCACTCAGGGGGATCAGGCGGTCGCCATCGCGCGCCCGGCCCAATTGCATTATCCAAAACCCTAACGAACGGGCGCTTCGGGGTTTTATCCGGACGCGGTCAAATATATGAAAACATCGTGAATACAAGGAAGCATACCTTATGGGACCATTAACGGGTTTTAAAGTCATCGAACTTGCCGGTATCGGCCCCGGACCAATGTGCGCCATGTTGTTGGCGGATATGGGTGCCGAAATCATCCGCATCGACCGAGTCAATCCGCCGTCCCGTGGCGGCGTCGATCTGTTGAATCGTGGTCGACGATCAGTATCGGTGGATTTGAAGAACCCAGAAGGGATCGAAACAATTCTGAGATTAACAGGCGAAGCAGACGCGTTGATCGAAGGGTTTCGCCCAGGTGTGACCGAGCGTTTGGGGCTGGGGCCAGACGATTGTTGGGCGCGAAACCCACGGCTGGTTTATGGTCGGGTGACGGGATGGGGCCAGGACGGCCCCTTAGCGCAAGCCGCCGGACACGACATCAATTACATCGCTTTGACCGGGGCGCTGCACGCCATTGGCGACCAGAACAACCCCCCGGCACCGCCGCTTAATTTAATCGGCGATTTTGGCGGAGGCGCAATGTATTTGGCGTTGGGCGTCGTCAGCGCATTGTTGGAATCTACCCGGTCCGGAAAAGGACAGGTTGTGGACGCCGCCATGGTTGATGGCGCAGCGTCGTTGATGACGTTTATTTATGGACTGAAGGCGTCCGGGCAATGGATCGACGAACGGGGCAGAAACCTAGTTGATGGCGGCGCGTATTTTTACGGAACCTATGAAACTGCCGACGGAAAATTCATCTGCATCGCCCCCATCGAAATGCAATTTCATGCTGAGTTTTTGAAACGGATGGCGATTGACCCTGGCGACATCGCCAATCAGATGGACCGCGCGCAATGGCCCGCCCTTAAGGCCCGACTGGCAGCGATATTCAAGACCAAATCGCGCGACGAATGGTGTGTTCATTTAGAAGGGACGGATGTCTGCTTCGCCCCAGTTCTGGACACCGACGAAGCGCCCAACCACCCCCATAACAAGGCGCGCGACGTCTTCGTCGAAGATTTCGGCGTCGTGCAACCCGCGCCGGCGCCGCGCTTTGGCCGCACACCCAGCGCTATTCAATCGCCGCCACCACAACCGGGCGAGCACACCAGCGCCGCGCTTGCGGACTGGGGTTTCACGACGGATGAAATTGCAACCTTGAAAGAATGTGGCGCCGTGTGGGATCGCGGTAGTGATTAACAGGCGAGCGTATGGCCGAACCGAGTCGCCTAAATCGCCCCCGCCCCGCCGTAATGCTACAATATTGGGCAACGCGGATCTAGAAAAGCAGCACGAGCACGAATTTTATAAACGTCTGGCGAGGGACGGCAGTACAGACGCGGCGGTACAGACGTTGGCGTAAAAATTTCGCACCGCCTTCAACGATTTTGAACAACGTCTCGCAAAAAACCGTTATTTGATTGGTCCTGAAGATACCATCATGGATGTCGCCTGGCATGTCTATGTGAAGCGATTATCACCTGGGTTTATATGGTCCTTCTGCACGGTGGATTTTTTGGCACTAGGACAACGCGCCATACTCCGTGCCGCCGACTATATGGCTGGAAATTGTCGCCGTTATTCCCGCGCACGACAAAGCCGACGTTATTGGCACGGCTATCACATCGCTTTTAAACCAGGACTACCCTTTACCCTTATCCATTATACTGGTCGATGACGGTAGCCAAGACGGAACGGCAAATGCGGCGCGCGCCATCATCCCCGCCCATGCGACGGATCGTCTAAAAATTATCACTGGCGCGCCCAAGCTACCGGAATGGGCTGACAAAGTCTGGGCCATGAAACAGGGCACCGCGCGAGCAGTCGAACGGCACCCAAACGCCACACATATCCTGTTCACCGACGCAGACATCAAACATCATACGTCAAACCTACGTGGATTGGCAGCCCGCGCGGACGCAAACCGCGTAGATCTGGCGTCGTTGATGGTACGGCTCTGTGACGGCCTGGGCGGAGTCTGGAATATAGTGGCGCGTGGCAGCTTCCCCCAACTCCGATATTCACCGTTCTTGTCGTTGGGCACGGTTCTTGGCATGTCCGTTGCTGTATCTGACGCCACTCTTGGGTTTGATCCTCTCCTCTTTCACAAATCGATCTCCACCGCCATCTTCTGCGCGGCTACATGGGTTTTGATGGCAGTCACAGCCGTGCCGACTTATGAAAGTTACGGTCAATCGTAGCGCGCCGCGTTAGTATTTCCATGGTCTGCCGCCCTTTTCACCGCCATGACCTTTTATTCGGCCTGGCGGCATTGGCGCGGACGCGGTGGCGGCTGGAAAGGCCGCACCTATTCGCGATACACTCGAAAATTATGATCCAAACTCCAGGAAACGACAGGACGACTTATGACGGCGCAAGGTGAAACACCGTCAGGAAAAGGTGCGGGGGATGAAAATTTTCCTGTCGGGTCGTGGCTGATGCCAGCGGCGCTGCGCCCACATATAGCGTTGTTTTACGCCTATGCCCGCGCCATTGATGATGTTGCGGACAATCCGGACCTCGCGCCAGACGTAAAAATTCACCGCCTTAATGAATTCGCAGCGGAGTTGACGGCCCAGTCTGGCGCCGACCCCGACTACATAAAAGCCACCGCAATTGGCAAAAGCCTTCGCAGCACCGGCGTCCCAGCGCAACATTGCCTCGACCTAATTACCGCCTTCAAACAGGACGCTGTCCAAAGCCGGTACGATACCTGGGACGACCTGATCAGATATTGTTTGAATTCAGCGGCCCCTGTTGGTCGATACCTGATCGATTTACACAGCGAATCCCGGGACGCCTACGCTGCCTCTGACGCTCTGTGCAACGCGTTGCAGATCATCAACCACCTTCAGGATTGCGGTGATGATTTCCGTGACCTGGATCGAGTTTACATTCCTCGCAACTGGTTGAACGAAGCGGGAAGTGCGGCTCAAGCGGTAAATGCGCCCACGACAACGCCTGCACTTCGTGTGGTCCTGAACCGCTGTCTGGATGGCGTGGAGGCGCTTATGGCGACCGCCCACACCCTCCCATTGCAATTGCGCAACCGGCGTTTCGCCATGGAGGCCGCTGTGATTGTCCGCATCGCTGATACGCTCACAGCGGACTTACGGCGTCGCGACCCGCTAGCGGAACGCGTTGTTCTAACCAAGCCCCGATATTTGTGGTGTGGCCTATCTGCGATTGTAACGCTATTTTGGCAACGGATACTTGGACCAACACGGTTTTAATGGACGCATGAATACACCCCGCGACATAGACCCCCGGCGCCATGTACACGATGTCGTTCGACAATCGGGTTCCTCCTTTCAGTGGGGGATGCATATTTTACCAAAACCGCGCCGGGACGCGATGTACGCGATCTACGCCTTTTGCCGTGAAGTCGATGATATTACCGACGAACCGGGTGAAGAGGTATACAAACGCGCACAATTGCAAGACTGGCGCGCGGAGATTGACCGGTTATATGGCGGCCACCCGACCTATCCAACCGCACGCGCTTTGTTAGGGCCCGTTCAGGATTACAATTTACCGCGTGAGGAGTTTCTGACCATCATCGACGGCATGGAAACCGACGCTGGCGATAAAGTTTCGGCGCCTTCGATGGACGAACTTTTGACCTATTGTCGTCGCGTCGCAGGCGCGGTGGGGATGTTATCAATTCACGCCTTCGGCACCACCCGCCCCCCGGCACCGGACATCGCCGTCAATCTGGGCAACGCCTTGCAGTTAACAAATATATTACGCGATATTGATGAAGACGCGCAGCGTGACCGGTTATATCTGCCGCGCGAATTGCTGGAAAACTACGCTATCAATTACGACACAGCCAAGGCTGTCCTGTACCAGGATGGAACTGCGGCTGTCTGCGCTGAACTGGCCCACATAGCGCGGGATTATTTCGCTGCGACCGACGCGTTGCTCGCCCAGTTCGACTGGCGATTAATGCGCCCTGCTGTATTGATGATGGAAGTGTATCGCCGCACTCTAGACCGGTTAGAGGCGCGCGGCTGGGACAAATTCCGAGAACCCGTACGAGTCTCACGACCCGAAAAACTTTGGGTCGCTTTTCGCTACAGTCTGTTTTAAACAAACTCGATGTCGTCAAAAATACCGCGCACCCATATCATAGGCGCAGGGCTCGCCGGACTGGCCGCCGCGACGCGTTTGAGCGGTTTGGGCCATGCCGTAACCCTATACGAAGCGGTGGGACATGCCGGCGGACGTGTCCGGTCCTTTCACGACCCTGTTCTGGACCGGCTTATTGACAACGGCAACCACCTGGTGCTCAGCGGCAACACATCGTTGACCGCTTATTTGGACGAAACTGGCGCGTCCCAAGGCCTATGTCGCGCTGACGCCGTGTTTCCGTTTGTCAATGTGCGCACCGGCGTACGATGGTCGCTACGTCCCAACGCAGGGCCCCTACCTTGGTGGGTCTTGGCACCCTCGCGACGTCCCCCCGGCACCAGCGCCAGCGCATTCCTGTCTGCGTTGAAGTTTTGGCGCGCGGACGCCGACGTTGTCGTCTCTGATGTCCTGTCAGATGATCATCCGCTATTCGAGACCTTTTGGGCACCTTTGGCGCTCGCCGTCTTGAATACACCGTTGGACCGCGCCGCCGCGAAACCATTATGGCCCGTTCTTGTCGAAACCTTTCTGCGTGGCGCCGCATCGTGTCGCCCGCTATTCGCCCCCGATGGATTGTCTGCCGGGTTCATCGACCCTGCCCTGACCCACCTTCGACGATGTGGCGCGGTTATCAAATTCAGGCAACGGCTGCGCGCCATTGAATCAAATGAACAGCGGGTGGTAGCGTTGAATTTCAGCGACTGTAGCGTCAGTCTTGGCCCGACAGATTCCGTGCTGCTCGCCATACCCCATAACGGCGCGCAATCTATCCTGCCTGGTATTGGCGCGCCCAGCGGTGGGCAGGCCATCGTCAACGCACATTTTCGATTGCCGAGCGCCCCGCTGTTTGATGCACCGTTCATTGGTCTTGTCGGCGCCGCTGCACATTGGGTCTTCGTGCGCGGCGATGTGGCGTCGGTCACGATCAGCGCCGCTGACCACTGGGTTGATCAATCCATCACCGCCATCGCAGATGCGATCTGGCCCGATGTTGCACGGGCGATTCGTTTGGACGGCGCGCCACGTCCGATTTTTAGAATCATCAAAGAACGGCGCGCCACATTTTCACAAACACCCCGAAATATGCAATTACGACCGGGGCCAACGACCGATTTTAAAAATTTGTATCTGGCGGGCGATTGGACCAACACTGGTTTACCCGCAACAATCGAAGGCGCAGTGCGATCCGGCCATCATGCGGCGATCAAGGTCGACCAAAGCCAACAACCCCGCAGACCAGACTAAGCGTGGCAATCTGGTTCGGCGGCATCGCCTTACGCGTCAATGGCTTCACCAACACGCGGGCAAGACGTTGACCCCAAGGTCGGTCTACATGCGCCATTGCGTCATGATTTAGAGCCTGTGGGCCATTAGGCTGGCAACGGTGCCAGAATGGGAAGGATCTCGTTTTCGGCTTTCACCAAATCTTCGGGAAAGTCGATTTCGGTCCATGGCAAACCTGTGATATCTTCTACGCTAAAGCTGTTTTTTGGCAAGGTTTGCACCAAATTTCGGAACGTCTGTTCATAGATAACCTTCGTATCGCGCGCTTCGATATAGGGCCGCGCAGACTCCGCCACACGCGCGGCAATGTCAGGAGACAGCCGGAGAAATCCAATCCATTCGGCGAAATCATCATACGGTTGATCCGGAACTTTGTGAAAATCAACGATGTCGCCATCTTGAAAACACAGCTTCACCGGGTCATCCCCCGGTCGCACGTTCCGGTCGATGGCGAAGCATGTTTCCTTTGGAGAATTGATTAACTGGCCCATTAACCGGTGGTCGTACAGAACATCGCCATCCATGAACACTACCGGACCTTCGAATTCCGCACGCAACGCCCACAGAGTAAAAATGGCGCCCAACATATAGTCCGGGTTATCAACCGTCCGCACAAAGTCACCGGCACCCAACCTGTCGATTTCAACGCGGATCATATGCGCATTATGCCCAACGCCCATCACCAGCTCATCGAATCCAAGATATTGCAGAATTTCCACATGCCGTTGCAACAAGGTTTTCCCACCAAATTGCAGCAGTACCTTGGGCGGCGCGTCCGCCGAACGTTGCAGCCGGGATCCAACGCCCGCCGCGAGCATAATAGCCTTCATCCGTAAATCCTTCTTGTTACGCCAATCATGTCCGATAGCGTTTTGGCGGTTTTTCAGAATCGAGGATGTCTTGGGGCTGTAATCCGCTCATCATCAGCCCCGTTAAAATTGCATCCACGTCAATCTCACCCGAATCCAGGATAAGTTCTATCACATCCTCCAGCACCAAATCTTTCAGGTTCGATAAGGCCGTCGACGACTGTTCCAAGCCCGTCGCGAAAATTCGATGGCTCCAGTAACGGGAACATCAAAAACGGGTCCGTTGAAACACCGCACGAACCTATCGTCTATCCAAAATTTTCCGAATATCGAGGAGCGCTCAAATTTGGTGACACGTTGCCAACGGCAATCCATATTTTTTGGCACCACGGCAATGTAAAATTGCGCAAAGGACTTGAGTAGCATTTCGTCGAGCGCTCGGTTAACCGCGCAGACGCCCCGGTTGACGGGGTCAAAAGGGTCGTTGACGTCATCAACTTCCCCCGCCATCACCGTCGGCGCAAGCTCGGCCTGCACAACAGCCACAGCGGCTCCAAACTAATTTAAGTACTTTTTCATCAAAGATTACTTCACCCTATCCCCTAGAGGCGGCAGAATGCGTGAGTCCCCACGCGGTGTCTACTGATTGTGTTAACCAAGCCGCACGTGATTATACCGTTTCGTTCACCCACTCGTCGAGCAACCGGCGTGAAATCGAGATCGGCCGGGACAATATCAACCCATTTTTTTTCGCATCGCGCACTTCTTCGCGGTCAAACCAGCGCGCCTCCGCCAATTCAATCCCATCGACCGTGATGTCTTCTGATAGAGCTTCCGCATGAAAGCCTAACATTAGATTGCCCGGAAACGGCCAGGGTTGTGACGAATGATAGGTGACACGGCCCACGCGCACGCCAACTTCCTCCATTACTTCCCGCGCGACCGCTTCTTCCAGACTTTCACCAGGTTCCACGAATCCGGCCAAGGTCGAATAAGACGGCGTCTTGTTGCGCTTGTTATGCGCTAGAATGCATCGATCGCCTTGATGCACCAACATGATGACCGCCGGGTCGGTACGGGGAAAATGAGTCACGCCGCAATCCGTGCTAGAACACACCCGTACATGGCCGCTATCGCCAACATTCGTTGGCGCGCCGCAATCGGAACAGAATGGATGCCGGGAATGCCAATGGTTCAATCCCTTGGCGTAAGACAACATGGCACCGTCTGCATGATCCACAAAAGCACCAATCTCCCGCAATCCCGCAAACGCGGCATCCAATTCCGGCCACGCCCCCAAGGGGTCGTCAATCGCGGATAAATCAACCGTGAAATAAATGCCGTCTTCGCGTTCACCCAACAGATACAGCGCATCGGCGACGTCGCCGTCCTTCGAAACCAGGGGCGCCACTTGTTCCGGCGACACCCAGGAAATTTGGAACACGCCGTTAGCATCCGGTTCGCGGGCCACCATGTTTTTACCGCGCCACACCGGTAAAACCCGAGCTTCATTCGCGGTAATTAATCCGTTGAACCAAACCGTATCGCGCCGCTTTTCGCCGACCCGGTCAATATCTGCGCCCGCGTAGAAGTTTACATGGTTCATGTTGTTGCTCCGTTAAACTTCATCAACGCCGCTTGTGATTCAACAGAAAACCCGACCCTTATTTTGTCGGCGCCTTCAAATACCGGGCGCTTGATCAAAGTTGGGTTGGCTACCATCAGCGTGGACGCTGTGGCGGCGCTTACCTCGGCCTTATCCGTATCGGGTAATTTTCGCCACGTGGTCCCACGTCGGTTCAACAGCAATTCCCACCCCAGCGCATCGACCCAACCGTCAATTTGATCCTGACACAAGCCATCCCTACGGAAATCGTGAAAGATGTAGTCGATGTCCTGTTCCTTCAGCCATTTTCGCGCCTTTCGGCAAGTGTCGCAATTGGGAATGCCATAAACAGTGATCATGTGTCCGCCCCGGTTAACTCGTCGCGATACTATAGTGCGCCTCGGCTTCATGCCAGGGAGGAGAGCGGTCGTATTTCAACAAGCGCCAGATTCCAAATTTCCTCATAATCGTTCTAAGATAGAACTTCATATAAATTGAGGACGCTAGAATGGACGGATATCAACAAGGCCAGGTACGCATGAAGTTTCCAGGAATGGACTGGAATGTCGAAGCGCCTGAAGACCATGGCCTGGACGCCGGTAGATTAGCCGATGCCGCGAAAGCCGTCGGTGAGATTGAACGGCGCTATGGTTTTCTGGTCATCAAAAGCGGCGCTGTCGTCCATGAAACCTATTACGAAGGCGACGCAGCCTCCAAATATCACACGTTCTCCATCACCAAAGGCTTCGGCGCGACCCTTGTCGGCATTGCCCAGACTCAGGGTTACCTGACCGCGAAGGATTTAATCTGGGACTGGCTGCCAGTCCACCACCCGGACATAAAGGCAGGCGCGACCTTGGAACATGTCATGGCGATGACGGCGGCAGGCGATCCGGAAAACCACGCCTATCAATATACAAGCGGACCGATTCTCAACAGCCTCCCCGCCATATTGTGGCAAGCGACCGGCAAATCGCCCGCACAATTCTTCGATGAAGAAATGGCGGCGCCGTTGGGCATGACGTTGGCGTGGCCGCGCAACGACAAAGGTTGGATGCAAATTGGTAGCCAGGGCCCAATGAAGGTCATGACCTCAACCCACCACGATGTCGCCCGCCTGGGGCATTTATGGCTGAATAAGGGGCAATGGAACGGCGCGCGTATTATGGACGAAAGCTTTGTCGAGGCCGCCTTGACGTCGACCTTTTCCAAGGCCAACAACGCTTATGGCTATCTCTGGTGGCTGAATACGGGCGGCAGCCTGTGGCGCGATT
>JAPKDL010000062.1 GCA_028822585.1 Alphaproteobacteria bacterium
GCGCATGCGGGCGTCCGACTTGACCGGGAATTGCGTAGTGCCGAAAGTGAGCCTTCGGTCGCGGAATAGGGGGTGGCTGAGCGTCAAAACAGCGTCACTAAAACCCGCTACAGTCGCCCTCACTACCGCCTAAGTCTCGGTCACTGCCAAAAGTCACCGCCGAACCCGGTGTCTGAACCGGGGTGGTGCCCATCATTCGCGTCGCCGCGGCCGCCATGCATCGTCAGGCTCAGCCACAAGACGTAAAATGAGGCGTTGCGATACTGGGAATCTAGCGTGTCGTCATACGGCAATCGCCGCCAATTTTTTTTTGCTGCTTCCTTCAAGGTCAAAATGAACAACACCGCCGGGACGCCGCCAATGATAATTGCAACGAAAAATTTAGCCGAGGTGAAGGTCGCCACAATGAGTAATGCCGGGACGATGAGTCGGACTATGACCAGGAACATTTCGGTTGTGGTTAGTCACTATATCATAAATTTTGGTTTCACGAATTTTGCTTTCCTCTAATCGCGCGTTTTGGGCAACTCAAAACCGGCGGCGCGTTCGACGACTTTGACGAGCTCGCTCAAATCCGCACCTTGCAACCCCATGGCGATCGCCTGGCGAATAGTGTGGTAGGTGGCGCCCGCGACGTTTTGTGGAACATTCAGTCGTTCAGCCTCCATGCGCCACAACATCGCGTCTTTCTCGGTTATGTACATGGGCGCTTCCATGTTGAATTCCCGGTTCATGACGAAATTGGGAATCTTGGATAAGGTCGCGCTGTTTTGTCCGGAACCGGCGTTGATGACGGCCAGCGTCTTTTCCGGGTCTACGCCGCCCTTCGCCGCCATGATCAAGGCTTCTGCGCCGATCACCAGATTCGTAAGGGACGTGATATTGTTGACGATTTTGACCAATTGCGCCTGGCCGACCTTGTCGCCGACATAGTGGATGTCGCGTGCGAAGGATTTTAAGAGCGGTTCAACCTGATCGTACACCGCTTGGGGGCCAGATGTGATCACCGTGATGTCCGAATCATAGGCGCGTTGAACGCCGCCGGTAATGGGGGAATCGAGCATCGGCACGCCCGTTGCCGCCAATTCGACTTCAGCTTTTGCCAAGGCTTCGGTGCCCATTGTGCCCAGATTGACGAAAATTTTCATCTGGTCGCCGTTCAGAATGCCGTTATCACCCGACACGATGGCGTGAAAACTGTCGATGCTGGGCATGCACGCGAAGACGACATCTGCGTTGTCGGCCACTTCCGCCGGAGATTGAGCGATCCGGGCTTGTTTGTCTGCAAGGGGTTTAGTGGCGGTGGGGTTAATGTCAAAGGCGATCAGGGATTTTTCCTGATCCAAAATATTGGCCGCCAAAGGCAAACCCATGCTGCCCGTACCGATAAAACCCGCTTTCATACTCTTTCTCCCCTAGAACATCATGTCACTGAAGGAGGGAGCCTACGCCGCGCCGGGGAAGCAAAAAAGGGGAAACGCGAATTTGACCCGCTTCGAATATTGTAAATACGTTGCCGGGCCTGCATCATGCGTTAAGAAATTCCGATACTCGGTGGACTGACCCTATGAAAATGAAAGCTGTTATCCTCACCCAAGGTGGCACCTCGGCACCATATGCGCAGAGTCAACCGCTGCAGGTTGAAGAAGTGGACTTGGCGCCGCCTAAATCCAACGAATTGCTGGTGCGGATTGGCGGGGCGGGGCTGTGCCATTCTGATTTGTCGATTATTAACGGTTCAATTCCGCGCGCCTTACCCATGGTCATGGGGCATGAAGGCGCTGGTGAGGTCGTCGAAGTCGGTACCGGTGTCACGGATGTACGCGTCGGTGATCATGTCGTGTTTCAATTCCGATCCAGTTGCGGCCGCTGTCGGCGGTGCCTGGAAGGCCGCCCGGCGCTATGCGAAACCGCGGCGAAATCTAAATCCAATGGCGAGTTGATGTCGGGCGGCAAGCGCCTCAGCCTGGATGGCGAACCGATTTCCCACCATTCCGGTATTTCCTGCATGGCGGAATATGCGGTCGTGGATCGCGGCACTATTGTGATCGTTGATAAATCTTTGCCGCTGGATGAGGCGGCGCTGTTCGGTTGCGCGGTCATGACCGGCGTCGGCGCAGTGACTAACACGGCGCGGGTTCGACCAGGCGACGTTGTCGCAATCGTAGGCTTGGGTGGGGTTGGATTAAATGCGTTGCTGGGCGCAATGCTGGGCGGCGCGGAACGGATCATTGCGATTGATGTGAGTGACGACAAGCTTGGTTTGGCCCGGCAACTGGGTGCGACTGACACGTTTAACGCCACGGATGCGGATTGCACCGCGCAGGTCATCGAACTGACCAAGGGTGGTGTGGACTTCGCGATTGAAACCGCAGGCGCGATCAAAGCGATGGAAACCTGCTATTCAATTTTGCGCGTCGGCGGCAAAGTTATAGCCGCGGGCATTCCACCGGTCACCGAAACCTTCGAATTCAAACCAGCTCAGTTGGTGAGCGAGGAACGGGGCATTTTGGGAAGTTCGATGGGAAGTTGTGTGCCCGTGCGTGACATTCCCCGTTATATTAGCTTGTATCAACAAGGGCGCTTGCCCGTGGATAAATTGATCGACGCCCGGATCGGGTTCAACCAAATCAATGAAGGGTTTGACCGTTTAAGCAGTGGTGCCGTCGTCCGCCAAATCCTGGTGCCCTAACAAAGATCGTTCGTAAAAAAGGAAATGTTATGAATTTTAACTTCACGGAAGAACAACAGGAGTTCCGGTTGGTCTTGCGCCGATTCCTCGAAGACAAATCTCCAACGACGGAAGTCCGTCGGTTGATGGAAACCGACGAAGGCTGCGACCCTGAAGTCTGGCGCCAAGTGTGTCAGGATTTAGGCCTTACCGGCGTTCATATTCCGGAAGCCTATGGTGGGCAGGGGTTTGGCTTTGTGGAACTCGGGATTGTGTTGGAGGAAATGGGTCGCGCCTTGTTGTGCGCGCCTTACTTTGCGTCAACGGTGTTGGCGGCGACTACGATTTTGAATGCGGGGACGGAAGAACAGAAGGTTACCTATCTGCCGCCTATCGCTGCGGGTGACGTCATCGCGACCTTGGCGTTCACCGAAGATAATGGCCGTTGGGACAATGAAGGTGTTGAGATGACAGCCACCGCGTCCGGGGATGGGACGTCTGGAGATAGCTACACCTTGAACGGCACCAAGAGCTTTGTGCTGGACGGTGCCACCGCCAGTCAGATCGTCGTTTTGGCGCGCAAGCCCGGTTCGACCGGTGATGTGGGACTTTCCTTGTTCATGGTGGCGGCGGATGCAGATGGCTTGGGCCGCCGAAAATTGAAATCGATGGATCCGACCCGAAAACTGGCTCGGCTTGAATTTAAGAATGTGTCAGCAGCCCTTATCGGAGAAGAGGGTGGGGCTGCGGTGCCTTTCGCCAGAACGATTGATCAAGCCGCGGTGTGTTTGGCTAATGAAATGGTAGGCGGGGCGGACAAGCTGCGCGAAACGGCGGTGGATTATACGCTGCTGCGAGTCCAGTTCGGCCGCGCCATCGGATCCTTCCAGGCGATCAAGCACAAAGCGGCGGATATGCTGCTAGAGGTCGAATCGGCGAAATCTGCAGCTTATTACGCGGCTGAAGCGTTGGACGATGACACCGAGGATTGGCCTGCGGTGGCGTCCCTGGCGAAGGCGTGCGCGTCAGACACCTACATGCAGACCGCCATTGTGACGACGCAAATGCATGGCGGTATTGGCTTTACCTGGGACAACGACACTCATCTTTGGTTCAAGCGCGCGAAAAGTTCCGAGGCGTTTCTCGGGGATTCCCATCATCACCGTGAATTGATGATGCAGCGTTGGCAAGATTGATCGGGGAGGAAGAAAAAATGACGGAACAAACAGAAGGCGAAATCCGCTCGGAAGTCCGTGCTTGGCTCGAAGCCAACTGGGATTCTAATCTTGGCCTTGTTGAATGGCGTTTAAAATTGGCTGATTCCGGGTGGGGCGTCCCCACTTGGCCCACCGAATGGTATGGCAAGGGCCTATCCGATGGTATGGGCCGAATGATCGATGAAGAGTTTGAGCGAGCCGGGGCCGTCACCGTCGCGCGAACGGGTATCCGGAATCTTGCCGCCGCGACTATACTCGCGCACGGTTCGACAATGCATAAGGAAAAGTTTCTTCTTCGCATTCTGACGGGCGAAGACTCCTGGTGCCAGCTCTTCAGCGAACCCGGCAGCGGCTCAGATTTGGCCGGCGCCACGACGCGCGCCGACATGAAGGGCAATAAGTGGATTGTCAACGGTCAGAAAGTGTGGACGACCAGCGCACACCACGCCCAATACGGATTGCTGCTGGCCCGAACTGATTGGGATGTAGCGAAGCATAAAGGCTTGAGTTACTTCATTCTCGACATTGAACAAGACGGCGTTGACGTTCAACCCTTACGCCAAATGAATGGCCACGCTTCGTTTAACCAAGTGTTTTTCACTGACGCGGTGATTGAGCCGGAATTCCTGGTCAGTGAGTTGGGAGATGGTTGGAAAGTCGCCACGACAACACTGATGAATGAACGCCGGGGTGCGGATGGCTTGCGCAAATACGCCAAGGCGACGGAGCAGCCGGGCCGGGCGTATGCGGAGGAAGCTGAAGAAATTGCTCACCAACTGGAGCCTTATAAATGGTATCCACAACGAGCTGGGCGGGTCGATTTGGTGATTCAGCGGGCGCGGGAAACTGGAAAGCTGGACGATCCCACGGTGCGCCAGGAAATCGCAAAATTGCTGACCTTGTCGAAGACAACGCAATGGACCGCGATGCGCGCGCGCGCGGCGCAAGAACAAGGTGGGCCTCCGGGACCTGAAGGTTCGTTGGGTAAACTGTCGGCTAGCAATGTCGCGCGCAAGGCGGCATTGGTGCATACGATGTTGTCCGGCGCGGATGCGATGTTGACCGGTGACGACAGTCCCCTGGAAGGCGTCATTGCGGAAATTCTGGTGTCGACGCCGGCGACGTCGATTGCGGGCGGTACTGATGAAATTCAGAAGAACATCATTTCTGAACGGGTGCTGAAACTACCGAAGGAAACCCGGTTTGATACGGACAGGCCGTTCCGCGAGGTGCCTCGAAATATTGTTGAGTGACGTTGGCCTAAGTTAACAGTCATGACCCGTGTCCACCTTCAGTTGCTGCTGGGGCGCGCTTTGGTCGCGACGTCGTTTCCCATCGGCGCCGCGATCACTCATGGTCTGGAACCTGAGCTTCTGATGTTGTTCCGCTTTGCTCTCGCAACTTTGTTGTTCGCGCCCTACATTGTTTGGCGGCATGGGCTCGCCCTACCATCGTTAAAGTCTCTAGCGGGTTACGCGTTGATAGGCGCCAGCGTGGCAGCGTTCTTTTGGTGCATGTTCGCTGCGCTACGCTATACCTCGGCATTGAACACTGCGGCCATTTATACTTTTCTGCCCTGTATTGCGGCGCTTTATGCAGCAATACTGGTTAAAGAACGTATCGGGCGAAAACGGATTGTAGCATTGGTTCTGGGCGCCTTTGGTGCATTATGGGTCGTGTTCAGAGGCGATTTTGACCTAGCCATCGTGCTTGGGTTCAATAAGGGCGACTTGATATTTTTAGCCGGGTTGTTCGCCATGGGGCTCTACACACCTTTAGTGCGGCGCTTTAATCGCGACGAACCGGCGGCCGTGATGTCGTTTTGGGTTTTGGCGACGGGAACCATTTGGCTTCTTCTCCTGAGTAATGTGACTGTCTTTGAAACAGACTGGATGGCGGTTGAATTAGACGTTTTCGCCGGGGCTGCTTATTTAGCGGTTTTCACGACGATCATAACTTTCTTTATCATGCAACATGCCACGTTACAGGTCGGCCCCACGCGGGTGATGAGTTATGGTTATTTGATCCCCGCCTTTGTCGTGGTGTTGGAGTGGGCCTTGGGCAAGGGGCTGCCCTCTGCGATGACGTTACCCGGAATTGCAATCATTCTCGTCGCGATGTTTGTCGTCCAAAGCGGTGGTGACCTTTCCAGGAACCCGACGGCGACGTGAAACCCCTATTGAAATCGTAGCTTCACATAGGAACCCGGTGCATCTTCGATCACCGTTAGTGCGCCATCGCCAGGTACGCGCGCCGGGACTTTTCCGCCACCATGCCGCCCGGCCCATTTAAACCATTCCGGCCACCAGGACCCCGTGTGCTCGGTCGCGCCTGCGAGCCAGTCGTCGGGGGATTTCGGCCGGCCGCTGTTCGTCCAATGCGAATACTTCCCACTATCGGGGGCATTGAGGACGCCTGCGATGTGACCCGAATCGGCGAGGCAAAAATTGACTGGGCCGCCATAGGTGTTTACGCCCGCATAGGTTGATTTCCATGGCGCAATGTGGTCTTCAAGGGTCGCTAGGATGAAGGACGGCGTTTCGACTTTTCCCAGATTTATAGGGACGCCCCCGAGGCTCAACCCGCCGGGTTCAATAAGTTTATTTTCAAGATACATTTTGCGCAGGTAGAAATTATGCATGGCGGCGGGCATCCGCGTCGAATCCGAATTCCAGTACAGCAGGTCAAAGGGAACCGGTTCTTTGCCCAATAGGTAATTGTTGACCACAAAGGACCAGATTAAGTCGTTGGCGCGTAGCATGTTGAAGGTCGTCGCCATTTCGTGACCTTCCAGATACCCACGCTTCGCCATGCGTTCTTCCAGCGATATGAGTTGTTCTTCATCGATAAACACGCCAAGTTCACCGGCTTCGGTGAAATCGATCATGGTGACGAAATAAGTCGCTGATTTGATGCGATCGTCGCATTTTTCAGCCATATACGCCAAAGTGGAGGCCAGAAGCGTGCCGCCAAGGCAATACCCAATGGCGTTGATTTCGCGTTCTCCGGTCGCTTGTTCAATCGCAGCCAATGCGCAAAGTGGCCCCTGAAGCATGTAATCCTCATAGCTCATTTCAGCGAGAGTTTCATCTGGATTGACCCAGGAAACCACATAGACCGTGTGACCCTGGTCAACCGCCGAGCGAATGAAGGAATTTTTTGGCCGAAGATCGAGGATGTAATATTTATTGATCCAGGGCGGCATAATCAGAAGGGGGCGGCGGTAGACCTTTTTGGTTGTTGGCGCGAATTGGATTAATTGAATTAGATCGTTTTGATAAACGACCTTGCCCGGCGTCGTTGCGATGTCTTCGCCCAGGGTGAAAGCGTCTTCATCCACCATTTTGATACGTAAATTGCCGTTACTGCGCTCCATATCGCTGAGCATGTTTTGCAAACCGGATAGTAAGTTTTCACCTCCGGTGTCGACGGTCGCCCGCATCACTTCGGGATTTGTCATCGCAAAATTTGTTGGGGCCATGGCGTCAATGAATTGCCGGGCGTAAAAATCGATTTTCTTAGCGGTTGTCTTATCAAGTCCATCGACGTCGTGAACCGTATCCAATAACCAGCGCGAGGATAGCAGATATGACTGTTTTATAAAATTAAACACAGCGTTTGATTCCCATTCCGGGTCCTTAAATCTAAGGTCGCCAGAGTTGGGATTTTCAATAGGGTCACTCGACTGACCAAGAAAACGCCGCGCGGAATTCTGCCAGAGCTCTCCATAATCCTGCCAAAACTTGACCTGGGCTTCGGTTAGCTTGGCCGGGTCAGACAGCATACTGCGAGTCATTTCCAGGAATGCCTCACCGACATTCATTGGGTCGGCATGTCCCACGCCCGCACCGGCGCTTTGGCCGGTGGACTGATCGGTGAGAAAGGCCTCGACGAGCTTTTGACTGCGCTCCGCAATGGATTTTATCGTTTCGGCGATTTCTATTGGATTCGGGAGTGGCGGCTGACTATCCGATTGTCCAGTCATGACGAATTCCTTAAATTGGCTTTGCCATACTTGTCCTCAGGTATAGTGCTTGAACCTTCGGTTGGCGTTCGTGAATTACCGGAGTCTAATATAAGATATTGAAAAATATGCTGCAGTGCAACATAATTGAATTTCGGTAGACTTGAATTTCTCGTGACAGTATCTTCTCTCGATAGGTTAATAAAGTAAGGTAATGCATTGAAATGGAACTTAAAAAATATTGTACCGTGATTGTTATGAACATCTTTTTGAAGACCAAACGATTTTTAATCTTGGTCACTGCCGCGGCATTTCTTACCGCAGGATGCGGAAGTGTTCCCGATTTGCCCGATGCAATGAACCCGATGTCGTGGTTTACCGACGATGAAAAACCAGTCGCTGCCAACCAAACCGATTCGGTAAAAGCGTATCCGGATTTAAAGTCGGTTCCGGAACGACCGAAAAGACGGTCTCTGGCGGACCAGCAATCCCGAATCAAACAAGGTTTAACGGCGGACATAAAAAATGCCCGCTACACAGACGCTTTGATTCGCAAGGAAGTGCAAAAGCGGGTCGCTGGACCCGCTGCACCATCACAGATGACACTAGCGCAACCGGCGCACATGCCGACCCCGCTGTCCGTTGTGCCGCCAGTCAAAGCTGGAGTTGTTGCGATGCCAACCAAGCGAATTCCCGCGCCGGTGATACGGCGTCCTGTGGTGGCGGCGGTATCGCCAGCACCGGCGATGAAAACACCTCAGCCCCATCCGGTACCCCAGGCCGCCAAAGGACTTTTTAAAATTGGAACGATTTATTTCACGGATGGGTCGACGGTCGTGCAGCGTAGCGACGCTCCCATTCTTCAACAACTTGCAGGCGCGCAACGCCAGTCGGGCGGGATGTTGGAAATTATCGGACATGCGAGTGGTAGGGTAAAAACATTCGACCCAGTTCGCCGAAGCAGTATTAATTATGAAGTCTCTCTGCGCCGGGCAAAATCTGTTGGCGCGGCTTTGGTGGGATTGGGAGTGCCCGTGTCGCAATTGCGAATGGATGGCGTGGGGGATTCGAAGCAATTGTATTTGGAATACACGCTAGCGGGAGAAGCGGCCAACCGGCGGGCGGAAATATTCCTGAGACGGTAATTCCTATACGATCATCAGCTCGGTCGATTTATTCTTCTATAACCTGGTCGTCGTGGACTGAAAAGGCCGTGTGTGGAGCACCTTCCGGGTGGCGTCGCCACATCGTTTCATAGGCAATTTTGAGTTATTGTACGTGTTGATAGTAATTGAAAAAATTCTGTTCTACAGCAGATTGAAGAGATGTTTGGAGACGTGACCATCGGTCCAGATCATTGGCCGGACGTTGCGCCGCATCGGCGTAAGCGTCCGGTGTTTGCGGGGTCGAGACGTAAACTTCCCCCGGCTGCTGTGACGCATTCCGTCCACGCTAACGCATCATGATGCACGCGCGTCAGAAAGTCGCACGCACCCTGGACGTCATCTTGGTTTTTTGACAATACGCCCAATAGATGAAGGGCGTCGGGTTGGTGTGCGTCTTTTGCAATAACGCGGCGGTAGCCTAATTCAGCGTCTTGGACATTTCCGGCGTGGTGTTGCTCGAATGCCACCTTCAACACATTCACAATATCTTCAGTCATGAGAATGGCGTTTATGTGAACGATTTAGGCATATTATATTTGTACGCTTTGAGAGACATGGTTTGCGCCCGTGAAATTTGGTAATAGATCAGGTCTCGAAGTATTCATCGACACTGTGCGTTGGGGACGTTACAAAGCGCCGACTTGGGCGCTGTGGTTTCCCTGAATGCTTGCGAATGCCCATAACGACAATTTTAAATACTTAGCGACGACGAACTATGGAACAAGAATTTCACAAGATTAAGCGACTGCCGCCCTATGTTTTTGCGGAAGTGAATGAAATGAAGGCGCAGGCGCGCGCCGCCGAAGAAGATATCATCGACCTCGGCATGGGTAATCCGGACATGCCGCCGCCGGCTCATATTATCGACAAGCTGGTTGAAACCGTACAAAATCCGCGGGTGCACAGATATTCCAATTCAAAGGGAATCTCGGGGCTGCGGCGCGCCTTGTCGGCGTATTATGAACGTCGATTTAATGTGTCGATTGATCCGGAGCGTGAGGCCATTGTGACGTTAGGGTCAAAAGAGGGACTGGCGAATTTAGCGCAAGCGATCACAAGTCCTGGTGATATAATTTTGGCACCAAACCCATCCTACCCCATCCACCAGTTCGGGTTCATTATTGCCGGTGGAGCTGTCCGGCATATTCACGCAGCACCCGGCCCGGAATTCATGGAAGGGCTGGAACGCGCCGTGGTATATTCGGTGCCAAAGCCGACGGCGCTGGTTCTGAATTACCCGTCAAACCCCACGGCGGAAGTCGCCGACCTTGATTTCTATCAAGAAGTCGTCGCGTTTTGCCGCAAGCATGAAATTTACATTCTTTCCGATCTTGCGTATTCGGAAATTTACTTCGATGACACGCCGCCGCCATCGGTCCTGCAGGTGCCTGGCGCACGGGATATAACCGTCGAATTCACATCTTGCAGCAAGACATACGCGATGCCGGGCTGGCGTGTTGGGTTTGCTGTGGGTAATGAGCGGCTTATCGGTGCCCTGGCGCGGGTGAAGAGTTATCTTGATTATGGTGCCTTCACGCCTATTCAGGTCGCGGCGACGGCGGCGTTGAACGGACCGCAGGATTGTGTGGAGGACATGCGTCGCACCTACCGGGAGCGGCGCGACGCCCTTATCGACGGCTTAACGCGCGCCGGTTGGTCGATTACAGTTCCATCGGCGACGATGTTCGCCTGGGCTAAAATTCCCGCGCCATTTGATGCGATGGGGAGCCTTCAATTTTCTAAATTGCTTCTGAGCGAGGCCCAGGTCGCTGTTGCGCCGGGGGTCGGGTTTGGGGAACTTGGTGAAGGCTACGTGCGTATAGCCTTGTCTGAAAATACGCAGAGAATTCGGCAAGCGACGCGAAATATTCGACGTTTTCTCGCGCGTGCCGATGAATTCGTTTCCGATCAGCCCAGTGCGTTGCGAGTGGTGAAAAAATGAACAAAACGTTGTCGTTGGCGATTGCCGGTCTTGGTACGGTTGGTGTGGGCGTGCTTGAATTATTAGCCGCACATCGTGATTTGTTAAGTGCGCGGTGTGGGCGTTCCATCGAGATTGTGGCGGTGTCTGCGCGGGATCGGTCGCGGGATCGTGGCGTCTCTGTGGATGGTTATAAATGGTTCGACGATCCAGTTGAAATGGCCGAGGAGAGCGGCGCCGAAATTTTTCTGGAGTTGATTGGCGGTAGTGAAGGTGCGGCGCGCGACGCTTGCGACGCGGCGATTGCGGCGGGAGCTCATGTGGTCACCGCTAACAAGGCGTTAATTGCGATGCACGGTTCTGATATTGCCGCACGGGCGGAAGCGGCGAACGTATCCCTGGCGTTTGAAGCCGCCGTAGCGGGCGGCATTCCCGTGATCAAAGCACTGCGCGAAGGTCTTGCGGGCAATCGCGTGACGAGCCTGCACGGCATTTTGAATGGCACCTGTAATTATATCCTGACCACGATGCGTGAAACTGGTCGGCCTTTTGAGGATGTCCTGGCGGAGGCGCAAACACTGGGTTACGCCGAAGCGGACCCCACTTTTGACATCGATGGTGTGGATGCGGCTCACAAGCTCGCGATTCTGACTAGTGTCGCTTTTGGCTGCAAAGTGAATTTCGACGGTATTCACATCGAAGGTATTAGGCACGTCGCGGCTGAAGATATCGCCTATGCGACGGAGCTGGGGTATCGAATCAAGTTGCTCGGAATCACAGAGCGGACCAAAACGGGCGTTTTGCAGCGTGTGTACCCGGCAATGGTGCCGGTTGGCGCGCCGATCGCCGCCGTTGAAGGTGTTTACAACGGAGTCGTCGCTGAAGGTGATTTTGTTGGAACAACCATGTTTGAAGGACGCGGCGCTGGGGCGGGTCCGACGGCGTCGGCTGTCGTTGCCGATGTGGTTGATATCGCTTTGGGGCGGAACACGCCGACATTTGGCATTCCCACCGGGTCGCTGTCACAGACGCCTTCGCAATCGTTAAATGAACGCGTAGGCCTGTATTATATACGATTGATGGTGCAAGATACGACTGGTGTGTTCGCCGATATCGCGACGACGCTTCGGGATGCAAATATTTCGATTGAATCTGCGATACAGCGAGCGCGCACTGACAGTGGTTTCGTACCGGTCGTGCTGACGACACACGAAACGCAGGAGGCGGCTATTCAGGAGGCCTTGTCATTGTTGAACAAGTTGGAGAGTGTCGTGGAGACGCCGCGCATGATCCGAATAGAAAGCATTTAAGCCTCCGTCTTTGGCACGATTACGAATTTCTAGTTGTTTGTGAGTTGGATTTATAAGGGAGACGCCTCAATGGGCGAAGAAACATTGATGATGGAACGTATTTTAGCGATGGAAGCTGTTCGTGTCACCGAGGCGGCGGCGTTGGCAGCGTCAAAGTGGATGGGGCGAGGTGACGAAAAGGCCGCAGATCAGGCCGCTGTTGACGCTATGCGTCAAGCGCTGAATAGCCTTTCAATCGAAGGTGTCGTTGTCATTGGAGAAGGCGAGCGTGATGAAGCGCCGATGTTGTATATTGGTGAAGAAGTCGGCAAGGGCAATGGCCCAGCGATCGATATAGCGCTCGACCCTCTGGAAGGAACGACGATTACGGCGAAGGGGGGCTCGAACGCCTTGGCTGTTATCGCTATGGCGGACAAGGGCGGATTCTTGAATGCGCCGGACGTTTATATGGATAAAATCGCTGTAGGCGGTGGATTGCCGGACGGCGTTGTCGACATCGACAAAACGCCCCTGGAAAATTTAAAGAGCCTGTCGGACGCAAAAGGTAAAAAAGTCGAAGACATGCTGGTCTGCATTTTGGACCGGCCTCGTCACGCGGATTTGATTCGCGATGTCCGCAATTCCGGCGCCCGAATTATGCTGATTTCCGATGGTGATGTCTCCGGCGTTATTGCGACGTCGAGCGGAGATAGCGGCGTCGATATGTATGTCGGTAGCGGCGGCGCGCCGGAAGGCGTTTTGGCCGCGGCGGCGTTGCGCTGTATCGGTGGCCAAATGCAGGCGCGCTTGATCTTCCGCAATGACGATGAACGGGCGCGGGCGGCGCGCTGGAATATTACGGATTTGGATCGTAAATACGGGCTACTTGATCTAGCTAGCGGCAATGTGATGTTCGCGGCGACCGGCGTCACCGACGGTGCCATGGTGCGCGGTGTGCGACGGACGGCGACGGGAGCCTTTACTGAATCCATCGTTATGCGATCCAAGAGCGGGACGGTTCGCAAAATCAGCGCCGAACATGATTTCACCAAAAAGACAGGCTTTTCCTTCGCTGACGAATGAGTGAGTCGACCCCAACTTTTCTAGATGTGGAACGTTCCAGTACGGGAAAGCGCTGGCGTTTGCGAGGTGATGACGAGCGGCTGGGCATAACGTTGTCACAACGCTTTGGATTGCCTGAAATTGTGGGCCGCATTATGGCGGGGCGCGGCGTTGGGTTGGAAGACGCGGAAGCATTTCTGAATCCAAGCCTACGGGACCAAATGCCGGACCCTGCGCATTTGGTTGATATGGATCGCGCCGTTGCGCGAATTGTTCAGGCCATTCAAAATAAAGATAATATCGCGGTATTCGGCGATTACGACGTCGATGGTGCCACATCGTCAGCGCTTCTGGACCGCTTTTTCAAATCCATAGGCGAAAACCTTACGATCTATATTCCAGATCGAATGAAGGAAGGCTATGGCCCGAACGCCGCTGCCTTGCGAATGTTGGCGGCGAATGGTGCCAAGCTCGTCATCACTGTCGATTGCGGCATAACGGCGTTTGATGCATTGGAGGAAGGTGCCGACGCCGGCCTGGACGTGATCGTGGTCGACCATCACGTTGCGGAACCCCGATTGCCGCGGGCGCACGCCATCATCAACCCGAACCGTCTTGATGATGACAGTCCGCACGGACAAATGGCCGCGGTTGGCGTTGTCTTTTTGCTGGTGACAGCGGTGAATCGCTCGTTGCGGGAGCTTGGTTGGTACAAAACTAATGCGGAACCGGATTTGCGCCAATGGCTGGACTTGGTGGCATTGGGCACAGTGTGTGATGTGGCGCCTTTAACCGGAATCAACAGAGTTTTCGTCACCCAGGGTGGAAAAATCATGGTGGCACGTGGTAATATCGGTATCTCGGCTTTGGCGGATATTGCAGGAATCGACGAACCGCTCAGCGCCTATCATGCAGGGTTCGTATTGGGACCGCGGGTGAATGCAGGCGGGCGGGTTGGCGAATCAGACTTGGGCGCGCGTCTTTTGGCGTCCAATGATCGCGATGAGTGCCAGGCCATTGCGCGCCGCCTTGACGGATATAACAAAGAACGCCGGGATATAGAATCGCGTTGCTTGGAAGAAGCGATCGACATGATTGAGGCAGTTCCAACCGACCCCGGCGTGGTGTTCGTGGCGGCGCATGGATGGCATGCGGGTGTTATCGGTATTGTCGCCAGCCGATTGGTCGAACGATATAATCGCCCGGCCTGTGTTGTCGCGCTAGAGAATGGGGTTGGAAAAGGATCGGGACGTTCGGTTCGGGGCGTTGATTTGGGCGCGGCGATCATTAACGCCCGGCAACAAGGCCTTCTGACAAATGGCGGCGGTCATCCTATGGCGGCAGGTTTCTCCGTATCTGAAGGGGCTGTGGACGCGTTTAAAGGCTTTTTATCGCAATGGATCTCGGGAACGATGGATGAAGGGACGTTGGCTCCTGAATTAAGCGTCGATGGTGCGATTCAACCCGGCGCGGCGACGGTGGATTTCCTGGCGAAATTAGAAAGATTAGCGCCGTTTGGCGCTGGAAATGCGCGACCGAGGTTTATTTTTCCCAATGTCTCCATACAAAAGGCTGATGTCGTCGGCATGAATCACGTGCGCTGTTTCTTGAAAGGCCAGGATGGCATGCGATTGAAGGCGATTGCATTTCGCGTGGTGGACCGGCCCCTTGGCGAAACCTTGTTGAATACAGGCGGTTTGCCTTTGCATATTGCCGGCCATCTTCAAATCGATCGCTGGCAAGGTCGCGAAAATGCGCAGCTTATTATTGAGGATGCGGCGGCGGTCTAACCTTTCATTGTCGCGGCGATTTGCGTTATTTTATCGACAGTACGTATGGCTTGCGCTGCGTTATTATACGCCTGTTGGGTTACAATCATTTTGGTGCATTGATCGGCTAAGTTGACCGATGAGGCTTCAAGGCTCGCTTCAATAATATTTGCCATTCCACTTTTACCCGCCTGGAGCAGTGTGGCGGTGCCCGCCCCAACCCCTGCGGCGGAATGTGTTCAGGATCGGGCGTCCAACGCCGCCATGTTACGGACCATTGCGATGGGAAGTATAAAATCTCGCGCAACCGTCCATTGGAAAAAAGCCTTCTATTTCGCCATTACTGTTAATGCCGGTGCTATTTAATGTGTCAACGGGATTACCGGTGACGAGGCCTGCCTGTTGGAAAGAAAGAGGGGCGAATTGATTCATGTTCGAAAGATCAATAGAAACGGTGCTGGCGGCTGCGGCGAGGTCTGTCCAGGTAATGCTGATCGAAGGCGTGCTGCGAGCGATGAGGACACCCGTGGGTTAAAGGCCACTGCTGCCGGGGCCCCCGCGGTGACGGCACCGACAGGGGAAGACACAGACATGTCCCTCGTATTCAAAGTCGCGTTTTTGGTAAACGTGAAGTCAATGTTATTGGTGGCGCCGGCGCTGCTGACGACACCAATCGTGGAGGTGAAAGATGTCTCGGTTGGACCGGGCGCGTTATCGTTGCCGGTAGGGCTTGCTCATGTTGTGGCGACGGGCGCAAATATTGCCGATGCTGGATCAATGCGGATAGGGCCAAGAGACCCGAGCCTTGTTCCAATATTAAATCCGCCATTATTATTTACCGGCCAGCCTTGAAGAAAGTTGCCGTCGACATCGGCTAAAACCACCTGCCCATCTGGTTTAGGGCGCGATTGAAATGATCCGACGCGCGTGAACAAAGCTTCACCGGATCCATCTGACTGGCTGTTTACGACGAAAAAACCGAATACAACGATGCCTGCATCCAAACTTCGTGCAGTTGATAAGATACCGCCTTGCCGATGAATAAGCGTCCAACTGTTGGGTGCCATGCCGCCGAAAGTCTGGAATCGAGGATCCAGAGATCCATAGACGACGTGGCTCTGAACAAGTGCGCTGAAAGTGATATCGACTGGCTTATAACCGTCGGTGGTGGCGTAGTGATATTGTCGCCAATGGCACCAAATGCAGTGGAATGGGCTTTTAACATATCGATGCTGGCGGATAACGCACCGTATGCAATCATGGAGAATGGATTCCGTTTAAAATTAACGCCTTAGGATAATCGTAAGGTTGGCACCAGAAGGGTTGTAAATTATTTTCTTAAAAATAATCTTTTAATGGGTAACATTTTCCATGTGTATCGCGCAGTTTACTGGCCCGGAAAAAATACCGTATCGGAAAAGACTCGTCCGGCAGATATTTTTTCTAGCGCGGCTGTCAAATATTCAAGCTCATGAAAAAATTATAAATTCCTGGCCGATTTAGGCGCTAGGTCCTTGACCTGATGCCTTGGCCTCTATAAATCTCCCATTCCAAACGACCCCATCGTCTAGTGGTTTAGGACACCGCCCTTTCAAGGCGGCAACACGGGTTCAAATCCCGTTGGGGTCGCCAGTTATTTCAATGTCTTAGTCGTTCTTTTGGGCGGCTTTATCTTTTTGTACGGAAATTATACGGAATAGGTGTTTCGGAACGCTCCTGAATTTAGCCTCCCTATATTCCTTCGAAAAGTTTCACCGGAATTCGTCATATTTCGTCAAACCGCGATCCTGCGTATTACGGCAAAGCCTTACTATTGCTTACCAGTGAGACGCTCCCGGACACCGTGACATGCGTTCATTGGACGCGCTTTGAACCCTAGCATTCCTTAGCAACCGAGGGGTTCCCAAAGCAGCTAGCCCAGACGCTATCGAAGCGTCTCATAACGTGTGTTGCATAGGCCATGTCGTCAGGTAACGCCAAACCCCTTCGACGCCTCAACCGTTATTGGATGGTTCGAGCGTTTGGCGCGCTATCCTACAAGGGCGACTAACTTTGCCGTCTTGCGTGCACATTTGTTCATCTGACGTTTGACAGCCTTTGCCATGCCGGGCTTGCCGTAGCGGCAAATCATTTTCCTCCATTTCGACACGACATCGTATTCGTCGCCGCCTTTGAGTTTTTCAAGGTGTCCCATCATCATGTCATGGATTCGCGGATTTTTATTTCGTTGTCGTGCGAGGGCTTCGCAGGCCTTCCTTCCTTACTGAGATTGCCCCAGGACACGCGCCTGCCGCTCCAGGCGGGCGGCGGCGAGTTGATCTTCCACAGTCATAGGCACGCCTTTAGGCTGACATGGTGCAGTCAGGGGTGAAGCGACGACCGATGTAGCAGCATGTGATCAAGCACCGTATCCGTACAATAAAGGATTTCTTCCCCCAAGCGCCGGTGAAGCCAGCCCAAGGCAAACAGCTACAATAAATCTATAACGCATGACAGCCACCAAGGTTATGTGCGCCCGCCGCGTCTAAGGGCGAGCAAAGATACGACGGACGCAATGTCGCCATCAGGTTGAGAAAATGGCGACGGAACTATCTCGCCAATCCAACTACGACGATGCCAGCCGCAAAACGCAATCTGAAATATACCCGGCATAACAATCCAAAATTAGTCATTGTCTTTGGGCGGGCGGCCCCCCAGATAAATGTTATTGTTGGTTGCTCCGATGCCCTATCAGACATATCGATATAGACTGATCCGATAAGAAACGGGCGGCGGCATCACTTCAAAATAAAGGAGAGCGAAAATTCAGGAAATGTTAGTAAGAACGGCGAAGTTTGGCATCGGCCAAGTCGTCCATCATAGGAAACACCCGTTTCGCGGCATCATTTTTGATGTTGATCCCATATTCGAAAATTCAGAAAAGTGGTTGAATTCCATGCCCGAAGAGAACAAGCCTTCGAGGGATCAGCCGTATTACCACCTGCTCGCCGAAAATTCGGAAACCTCCTATATCGCCTATGTGTCGGAACAAAACCTGCTAGTTGATGAATCCAGCCAGCCAGTATCACATCCCCTGGTGGGCAATTTCTTTCTCAACGACATCGAAAACGGTCACTATACTGCGCGCCACACCCTAACGAAGAATTTGACATAGGCTTAACTCGCAGTATCAGAGGGATCTGACTTGAGACGGCGTAGAGAGGCACGTTCTTCGGACAAGCCCGCAGTCACCAGGATAGAGTACTAAGGCACATCGGCAGGCCATGATGGCCATGATTGATAAAGGCCCTGTTAAGAACGCGCACCCCGCTCTATGGGCACCCTTCGTCGTTGTTGGTGAAGGGGGGAAGTAAACCCACTAGGCATCTTTAGTTACTAGGCAAGCCGGTCGGGTCCCTCTAGCCCAAATCCAGACTACGCTCTGATGCGGCCATCACAGGCGTCACCTCAAAGCCCCCCGCCATCGACAGAAGTGACCCAAGGACAGTGTTCCGCGCAAACGAT
>JAPKDL010000202.1 GCA_028822585.1 Alphaproteobacteria bacterium
AGTCCCAACCCGGGCGTCTCTTCAACGTCACGAGCCGCCGGTACAATGCCTGCGGTTGGCTTTGTCGGAAGCGTTGCATTTTTATGCTTGCGCTCAACTGGGCTGGTAAATATGTAACGTCACCATTAAGAATATGGCGACCTCTTTAGTTCTTTGACCTCCAAAATAGATTCATAATTACTCAGATAAAGTTTCACACTTTCGGGGTTTCCGATGAAATCGACGAATATCTTCGAGACGCACAGCCACATCACTAAAGAAAATCGCGCGGACCGCCTGGGACATAAAGGCGGCGTGCTATGGCTAACCGGGTTATCAGGCTCAGGAAAATCAACCCTCGCCACGGAACTTGA
Source organism: Alphaproteobacteria bacterium (assembly GCA_028822585.1). Taxonomy (GTDB): domain Bacteria; phylum Pseudomonadota; class Alphaproteobacteria; order UBA8366; genus JABJJH01. The sequence continues at coordinate 354 of JAPKDL010000202.1, forward strand.
ACACCGTCTGTTTCACAACGGATATAGCGTTTATGTCCTGGATGGCGACAATATTCGCCACGGATTGAGTTCAAATTTAGCGTTTTCACCAGAAGATCGAGTCGAGAATATTCGACGGGTCGGCGAGGTTTGCGGGTTATTTGCGGATGCAGGGTTCGTCACTATAGCCGCCTTTATCTCCCCCTACCGAGAGGATCGGGCAATTGCCCGGAAAGCGACAGGAGACGCTTTTCACGAAATACATGTAAATGCCGACCTTGAGACCTGTGAATCCAGAGATACTAAAGGTCTTTATAAAAGGGCGCGCCAAGGCGAGATTCCAGACTTTACTGGCATTTCAGCACCCTATGAAGAACCTGTTAACGCCGAACTACAGGTCGACACCATGAATAGAGACGTCGAGGCATGCGTCAATGCTCTTGAAGATTATGTTGAGAAATTTCTCAAACAATAATCACGCCTGGAATATTACCGAAGGATAAGCGGCCAGATCAATGTTGGTCGTAATTTCAATCTTCAGACATCATCTACAAATTCACAATTGCTCTTTTCAAAAGGACAAGCCCCTTGCACCATGCGGATTCTGTATCACTCGACCACGCTGGCTTCATGGTGCGCGATCTCGATCGCGGCGCCCATCAATGGGAAAAACTAGGCTTCCAACTATCTCCCCGGAGCCCGCAAATTGGATACGTTCCCGGGGAAGACACAATGCAACCCTGGGCGACGTCCAATCATTGCGCCATGTTCGAACAGGGTTACCTGGAATTAATTGGCGTGACGGAACCTGAAAAATTTAATCCGTGGGCCCAGTTTATAAATCGATTCGAAGGACCTCATATCACCGCATTCCGGTGTGAAGCAGCTGATCGAGCCTTTGCATTATTGTGTGACAGGATTAAGGGTTTTGACCCGCCGCTACAACGTCAGCGTAATGTCTCTTTTGATGGCGCTATACATCAATTTAAATTCCGCAATATTTTCAGTCAGGACAAACATTTTCCCGAAGGCCGCTTCATAATCATTGAACATCAAACGCCCGAAGTTATCTGGCGGCGAGAATTGATGAATCACCCAAATGGTGCGCGCGCCTTAACTGCTTTGATATATTGCACCGAGACCCCAAACGATACCCTGGAACGTTTAACGGCAATTACGGGAGAGGCAACCGTTGCGAACGCCCGTGGAGAACCAACAATTCCGCTGCGCGCTGGTGGCGCTCTAATCGTATTGGATCACAAAGCATACAAGGAGCGATATCAAACAGCGCCGCAAATTTCCGGCCCTCATGTTGCGGCGGCTATCGTACAAGTCGAAAACATTGACCGCGCAACTGCACTTTTGAAAACCAACGGCGTTTCGATGCAGCCAACTGTCGATGGCGGCATATGGATCGCGCCGCAACACACAAATGGAGGCATCTTACAATTCAAGCAAGCATGAGGGCAATCCCAGAGATAGCAAGAAGGATATCGCACGATGACACGGCTGACGCTATTCAACAGTCCCCTCTTGTTAGGGTTCGAGAAATTTGAGTCCACCCTAGATCGCATTTCCAAGATGTCGTCCGATGGATAGCCCCCTATAACATCGAACAATTCGGACAAGATCGTTTGAGAATTACCCTCGCCGTCGCCGGGTTTTCTAAAAAAGAATTATCCGTCCAACTCAAAGGCAACCAATTAATAATCCATGGAGATCAATCAGATAATGAAGATCGAATTTATCTTCATCGCGGTATTACAGCACGACAATTTCAGCGGAATTTCGTTATTGCGGACGGCATCAGTGTTATCGATGCAGAATTGGATAATGGATTACTACATATTGGCTTGAACCGGCCATCGCCGGATTCAGACATAAAAATTATCGAAATTAAATCTCACTATGGAACCGAAAATAACTGAACGCACTGGGCAATTTCAGCGATGTCTCAAGATGAAATTTTTAAGAGGGAACGTTTAAGCGGCGTAGCTGGTGTTGCTTTCCGTAATGAGGGCGTAGAGCGCATCGCCGTCGTTGGACCCCCGTATTTTATCGCAAATCGTCCGGTTTCGCAGCAAGCGTGATACCCGCGCCAACGCCTTCAAATGATCAGCGCCCGCTATTTCTGGTGCCAACAACAAAAACAAAAGGTCAACGGGCTGTTCGTCTATGGCGTCGAAATCAACGGGTTTTTCCAAGCGCGCAAACAGGCCAAATAGTTTATCTATGCCCTCTAACTTGCCATGCGGGATGGCGATACCGTGCCCAACGCCCGTTGTTCCCAGTCGCTCACGTTGAAGCAACGCGTCAAAAATAAATCGGTCCTTGAGCCCCGTTACCGTGGCCGCGCGTTTCGCCAATTCCTGTAACACCTGCTTTTTAGACGTTGCGGACAGTTTTGGGACAATACTTTGCGGCGTCAATATATCGGCGATTTCCATCGCAACTTCCGCCCCCGCTAGGAGGCCGGGCCTCCGTCATCTACGCTCGGGTCAATCCATCCAATATTTCCATCGCTGCTCACATAAGCGAAATTCATGCCGCCGCTTTTACTATTTCGAAACAACAAGGCGTGCTCACTGGAAAGATCCATGCGCATGACCGTCTCGCTCGCCGACAGTGTTTCAATAAATGTCTCCGTTTCGGCGACAATAATCAGCTGGTCATTTTTATTCGCTTCTTCAGAAACAGACAATTCTGGCTCGATCACATATTGCAAGGCTCGCAGGCTAGCCGCCTTAACATCCTTGCCACAGTGATGAGCGCGGAGTCGGCGCTTATATCTGCGCTGACGCTTCGATACATGCGCGGTTCCGACGTCGACCGCAGCGTAAGCGTCTTCTGCAGATGCATGCCCCTGCACAATGACGCCCTTTCCGAAATGCACCACGATATCAGCGCGAAATGATTTCCCCTCTTTCGCCATAGTAATTTTTGCGTCAGTCGGATTTTCAGAATATTTTTCAATTGCGGGAGGCAGCATTTCGTCGACATGGGCACGAAGGCCCTCGCCAATGTCCAGCTGCTTACCCTCCACGGATAGCTGCATTTCAGACCATTTCCGAGTTAATTCATATATTGCGAACAGTCGTTAATCATCAATCCTGTTGGCAAGGAGCGGGAACATAATGATGCGCAAAAGATGAGTCAATACATCCTGAAATCAGGCCACCGCCCTCGCCAAATCATCGCTCCAAAAGATTTTGTAAAGTTTATAATGAATTGAAATATAATTAGAACTTACCCAGATAACGCTGATCAGGTGTTACACTGGGTGGTGTGAGAAAGAGTCGGCTCAGCAAGTATAAGCAGGCCCGCCTTACACAGCATTTTGTTGCCGGCACGACGGCGCGAACGGCTGCGGCGTTGTGTGGGGTTAATCGTAAAACGGCGGCGTATTATTTCCATCGCTTAGGGGAGATTGTGGCGCTTGAACTGGAAGCCAAAGGCGAGGCGTTATTCGACGGTGAAATCGAGGTTGACGAGAGTTACTTTGGCGGCAACCGCAAGGGCCGTCGAGGATGGGGGGTGCGGGGAAAACACCAGTATTTAGCTTACTCAAGCGTGGCGGAAAGGTTTACAC
>JAPKDL010000063.1 GCA_028822585.1 Alphaproteobacteria bacterium
CGCTGGGCGCGGCGGCGCGCATTTTCGGTTTCTGCCAGTTGACGCAACACTTGTTCTTTTTGCTTTGCCAGCTCGGTTTCCAACGCCTCAATTTTTTCTTCCGGTGTTAACGGTGCAACGTCTTGTGGCGCGGCATCTTGCGCGGCATCGTCACTTTGCGCGTCAACGCAGCTCGGATCTTCGGCGTTTAAAATTTCCGGGGCGTCCGTTTCTTCTTGTTTTGGGGTTTCTTCGGTCATGCCTCATACCTCTTCGTAGTTTCCGGACAGATAATCCTTCCGCCGAAAATTTCAATAGCTTCGTAACATTGGAACTTCGTCACGCTTTGCCAAAATGTGGGTCTCGCCTGCTTATCCAATCAGGCCGCCAACAATTTTTGCGGTGTAATCCACCATCGGGATGATGCGTCCATAATTCATCCGCGTCGGCCCGACAACCCCGATGGCGCCGACAATCCGTTCGCCCCGGTTCGAAAACGGGGCGATGATGACCGAACATCCCGCTTGTGCAAATAAATCATTTTCCGACCCGATAAAGATTTGCACGCCGTCCGCACCATCGGTTTTCTCGATGACCCGCAGCACGGTTTCTTTTTCCTCTAGGGCTTCAAACAAGGCGCGAATGCGTTCCAAATCCGCAATCCCCGTCACATCGTCCAGCAAATGCGATTGTCCGCGCACGATCAAAACACCGTCGCCGCTGCGGCCTTCGGACCAGGTTGCAATGCCAGCCTTCACCACAGCCTGGGTCAAAGCGTCCAGTTCGGCGCGTTGTTTTTCCATTTCCGCCCGGACGGTGGTCTCAACCTCTTGCAAGGTTTTGCCGACAAGGTGTGCGGACAGAAAGTTACTGGCCTTGACCAGACTCGATGGTGGCAGTCCCGGAGGCAGATCGACAATTCTATTTTCAACCAACCCATTATCGGCAACCAGCACAACCAATGCGCGGCCTGGTCCCAGAGCGACGAATTCCACATGTTTCAGCGCGGTTTCCTGCTTTGGCGCAACAACCAGTCCTGCGCACCCCGACAGCCCAGACAATAACGACGTCGCTTCCTCCAGAAGTTCATTCATGGGGCGGCCTGACGCCGCAGCTTGCGCCTCAATGTCTTCGCGTTCCTGGTCGGTCAAATTGCCAATTTCCAGGATACCGTCGACAAACAGACGCAACCCCGCATCTGTCGGCAGACGCCCCGCGGAGGTGTGCGGCGAATACAACAATCCGCATTCTTCCATGTCGGCCATGGCGTTGCGGATGGTCGCGGGCGAAAGACTAGCGCCCACTTGGTTTAATTCTAGTTGGCGCGACAAGGACCGCGACCCGACAGGCTCTCCCGTTTCGACATACGCCTCGACGATGAGCTTCAGGATATTTCTAGATCGTTGGTTCAGTTCAGGAAACATGATCTGCGGGATACCATATTTGGTAAATCGTAGGAAGCCCTTCATCTAAGTTCAGCCCTGTCTCGACGCTGGACTTGGCGCGCCGTGAAGAGTAGCGTCCGCGCGGTTTAAATTGACAGCTTTGGAGACTTCCACATGCGCCCATCCGGCCGCGCTTTTGACGACATGCGACCCGTATCCCTTGAAACGGACGTTTCTAAATACGCTGAAGGGTCCTGCCTTATAAAATTTGGGGATACCCATGTCCTGTGCACCGCTAGTATCGACGATAGCGTGCCGCCCTTTCTACGCAAAACCGGAAAAGGCTGGGTCACCGCCGAATACGGCATGTTGCCGCGCTCGACGGAAACACGGATTGACCGGCGGCGGGCAGCCAGTTCTGGACGCACCCAGGAAATTCAACGTCTGATCGGGCGTAGCCTGCGTGCGGTTACCCGGTTGGATGGGTTTGGCGAGCGGCAAATCCGCGTCGATTGCGACGTTCTCCAGGCTGATGGCGGCACCCGCACAGCGTCGATCACCGGCGGCTTTGTCGCGCTTTATCTCGCCTTTAAGCACATGCAGTCCCTAGGCGCAATTTCAGAAATCCCGCTGAGCAACGAAGTCGCGGCGATTTCCTGTGGCTTATGGGAAGGCACCGCCGTGCTGGATTTGGATTACGCTGAAGATTCCACGGCCCAGGCGGACGCCAATTTCGTGCTGACCGGGACCAATGGGATCGTTGAAGTCCAAGGCACCGCCGAAGGCGACCCGTTCAGCCGCGATCAATTTAACGAGCTGCTTGATCTCGCCGAAAAGGGCGTTTCGGAACTGGTCGTATTGCAGAAACAGGCGTTGGGCCTGTAAAGACTGGAGTCTAGACATGGCGTCCGCGCGACATTTTACTGGAGACAAGCTGGCCATCGCCAGCCACAACGCCGGTAAGGTGCGCGAAATTGGTGATTTAATTCGGCCTTTGGGCGTTTCTGTGGTGTCGGCGTCCGAATTGGATCTCGCCGAACCTGTTGAAGACGGAAGCACCTTTCAAGCCAACGCCATCATCAAGGCCAAAACGGCCACGACGGCGTCCGGATTGCCTGCGCTTGCGGATGATTCAGGCCTTGCCATTACGGCGTTGGGCGGCGCGCCTGGCATTTATTCTGCGCGCTGGGCGGGCGCCGATAAGGACTTTAACGCCGCCATGGCGAAGGTCGAGCAAGAACTGGGCGGTGCGACGGATCGGTCGGCGGCGTTTATTTGCGCCCTGACGCTCGCTTGGCCGGATGGCCACACGGAAACCTTTGAAGGCCGAATTGAGGGTGTTCTGGTTTGGCCGCCACGTGGGTCACGAGGATTCGGATATGATCCGATTTTTCAAGCGGAGGGTCGTGACATCACTTTCGGTGAAATGGACCCTGTGGAGAAGCACAGCATCAGCCATCGCGCCAAAGCGTTCGCGGGTCTCGTCGCGGCGTGTTTTGGATCCTCGTGACTGAGAGTCTGGCAAACACCGGGTTCGGCATATATGTGCATTGGCCCTTCTGCCTGTCCAAATGCCCGTATTGCGATTTCAACAGCCATGTCCGGGGCTCGATTGACGAAGACCGCTGGCGTAAGGCGTTGTTGCGCGAACTGGATACGGCGGCGGAAGCCGCGCCTGACCGCATTGTGACCAGCGTCTTTTTCGGCGGTGGCACGCCGTCCTTGATGCCGCCTGCCATCGTTGCGGCTCTGCTGGATCGTATAGCCCATCATTGGGATGTCGACAAAAACGTGGAAATCACGTTGGAAGCGAACCCGACCTCGGTGGAAAGCGGTCGCTTCCAGGCGTTTCGAACTGCTGGCGTCAATCGCGCCTCCCTAGGTGTGCAGGCGCTGGATGATCCTTCGTTGAAATTTCTGGGCCGTGACCATGGGGTTGCGGACGCCCGTGCGGCGGTCGCCTTGGCGCAGCGCATATTCCCGCGCTATTCCTTTGATTTGATTTACGCCCGGCCGGATCAAACCGTTTCGGCATGGCGTCGCGAGCTGCGCGACGCGCTCGCCATGGCAGGCGATCACATTTCGCTTTATCAACTGACAATTGAACCGGGTACGGTGTTTCATACGAAATTCCGGCGCGGTGATTTTCCTGTCCCGGACGCCAACAGCGCCGCAGGCCTTTTTGAAACTACCCAGGAGATTTTGGGCGGCGCCGGTATGCCTGCTTACGAAGTTTCTAACCACGCTACGCCTGGCGCTGAAGGGCGGCACAATTTGGTGTATTGGCGCTATCAGGACTATATCGGCGTCGGGCCTGGCGCGCATGGTCGCCTAACGGAAATTTCAACACCGGGGAATCTAACAAAATGGGCGACGTCCCAATTTCGCAACCCCGATAGCTGGCTCGACCATGTCGAAAAGACGGGCTCAGGAATGGAGTCGCGCGACGCGCTCGACGCCAGCGAACGTCTGACAGAGGTCATGATTATGGGGTTGCGTCTAAGCGAAGGGGTGCTGGAATCACGGCTTTGCGGGGAAACGGGCCAAGGTTTTGGCAATGCGTTTGATCCGGCGCATTTAGATGCATTAATCAATGAAGGTCTGTTACATCTTGAAAAGGGGCGTCTATCCGCCACCCCCGCCGGACGCCAACGTTTGAACGCGGTGCTGGACTACTTGCTGCCTTAGAGCCGGATTCTTAGCGCCCGATATAGCCGAATCCTTAATTTGTGAGATGTTGAAAAGTCTGTGGCGCCGGGCGGCGCGCGATAATTCCATCGCGGGTGATTTCAAAAATTGCGAAAGGTCGTTCTGCCACACCGTCGGATCGGAACCTGAACACGCCATCAACACCCAAAAACCCGCTTTTCGCCATCAGTGCGGTGCGGCTAAACATTCCCTCAGCGGGGGGGGGCGTGCGCGCCAGTACAATCGCCAACGCCGCCGCGTCGTATGCCAATGACGCATGCCGTGGGGGGCGTTCCCCAAACGCGGCCTTGTAGCGCTTGGCGAATCCAATCCGACCCTCCACGGGTGTGGCGCTGAACCAGGCGTTCTGGAGCGCGGGTTCGGTTGTTAAATTGGACGCCAGATCCCACGATCGTAGGCCCAGAAACCGCACCGTAGGCGCATCCACATCGTAATAAGACAGCAAAGAGGACAACGTGCGCAGGTTTCGCCCCGTGTCCGGCATCAACACGGCGTCAAATGGCGGGTCGCCCAGGGTGTCGCGTTTATCCAAGTTGCGAAGTGTGCGTAGGGACGCGGCGTCGCCGGCATCGTTCAAAGCCTGGCGGTGTTCCCGCAATGTGCCCCGGCGTTGTTCGTAGCGCGCCAAATTCTTAATTTGATCGGTGAAGTCATGGGTGGCGGGGTCGTAATACATTGTCTGGAACAATCCACCCGAATGCGATTCGGCGGCTGCGACGACCGCGCGTCCGTACCCATTGTCCGGCGCCAGTGCAACCACCCGGGACACGCCTTGCGCCGCGGCGTAATCCAAAATCGCCCGAACCTGCTGACGCGGCGTGAAGCCGAGGATGAACACGCCATCGCCTGCAACTTCAGGCGAATTTGAAAACGCCACGATGTTCAAATTAACGTTAAAAGTACGGGCCCTGTCGTGCGCGGCGGTCACTGATTTGGCCAGCAAGGGACCCAGAATCAACCGCGCGCCGTCTCGCACCGCATTTTCTATTGCGCGCGCCGCGCCCTCGGCGTCACCCTGCGTGTCATAGGTCATCAGCACGAAATCTTCATCGGCGAGTTCGAACAAGGACAGTTGCGCGGCGTTCAGCATGGCGCGGCCAAGCTTCGCGTTCGGTCCACTCAACGGCAGCAGAATCGCGACGCGAGCCTCACCCTGTGGCGCGTTGTCCACAGGAATATTTTTAACTTGCGGTGCATTCCTGGATCGCGCTGCTGGCGGTGGCGCTTTAACCTGTGGTGGAGACACTTGCGCTGTCACATTTGACGCTGCAAGCGGTGCTGTATTCTCTTTTAATTGAGCCTTTGGGGGCACCTCAGCGGCCGGGTAGAATTTGCGAAATGTCTGATCGTTCTCTACAATGTTAGTGACGCACCCCGCCAAGAGCAGGCAGAGGGCCGCCGCCGTCATTAAGAACTGGGGCAAAGGCTTTGGGCTCATCAGATTATGTCGTAAGATCGGCATCATTCCAAACGATAGTTGTGTTTGTGGACCCTAATTGGGGCGCAGTCGGAAGTAAATCCGGAAGTAAATAGGGGCGGATGCGTATATGGGCGAAGGTAAACTGGAGGGCGGGCTTTACATTGTCGCCACGCCGATTGGAAATCTTCGCGACATTACCTTTCGCGCCGCCGACACCTTGCGCGACGTTGATTTGATCGCCTGCGAAGATACAAGGATGACCGGGCGTTTATTGGCCGCGCTCGATGTGGATGCGACGCTGATTGCCTATCACGAACACAACGCGGAGAGGTCACGGCCCCGTTTGATCATGCGCATGCAACGGGGCGAATCGATAGCGCTGGTCAGCGACGCCGGGACGCCGCTTATTTCGGATCCCGGATATAAATTGGTGCGCGCCTGTCAGGACGCAGACATTCTGGTCACCGTGTTGCCCGGACCTTCCGCCGTCATGGCGGGTCTGGTGTTGTCCGGTCTGCCCACCGACCGATTTCAGTTTTGTGGTTTTCCGCCGTCGCGACGCAGCGCGCGGAGGAGGATGCTGTCTGGCGTGGCGGCGATCGGCGCGACCTTGGTGTTTTTCGAGTCGGCTCGCCGTCTGCCCGCCTGCCTGGCTGACATGGCCGATATTCTGGGGCCCCGGGAAGCCAGCGTGGCGCGTGAATTGACCAAGCTGCATGAAGAGGTGCGGCGCGGCGCGCTGGACGAGTTAGCGCGCGGCTATGAGGACGGTCCACCCAAGGGAGAAGTTGTGATCATCGTCGCGCCGCCTGGAGAAGTCGCGGTGGATTTCGATGTCGACGAATGGTTGCGCGGCGCCCTGGAGGATATGAGTGTGCGCGACGCTGCAACGGCGGTCGCGGTAGAAGCCGGGGTTTCGCGCCGGGACGCTTATCGCCGGGCGCTCGCCATCGCCAGTGAAAAACCGGACGATGCGGACTCATGACGTCAAAAACAGCGCGGCGGCAAGCCTGGCGTCGAAGGTGGTTCGCCGAATCGCTCTGTGCGGCGTCGCTATTTTGCCGCGCCGCCCGCGGAGCCCTATCGGTGAAATCTATATTGTGGCGCAACGCGGCGGTGTCCTCGCCATTATCGGGGTCAAAGCGCGTCCAACCCACACCCAGGCCGCGGACGCCGTGACGTGCCGCCAGTGGGAGCAATTGGTCTGCGCCGCGCAATGGTATATCGCGACCCAACCGAGACTGGCGACGCTGGCGTCGCTGTTCGACGTCATGCCGGTGGCGCCGTGGCGGCGACCCTATCACCTGCTCGATGCTTGGCGACCGGATCTGAGTTGAGTAGTCTGGACTTCGCAAAATTAATTGGAGGCAGGGGTGCGCTACACATTTTTGAAATATAGTGGAATTGGGCGTGTCCTCTTGATGTGTCTTTTGATTGGGTTCGGGTCCGGTCTTGGCGGGTGCGCCAGCGCAGTCATTGGTGCCGGTGCCACTGCGGGCACAGCCGCGATGCAGGAACGGGGCTTCAAGACAGCTGTTTCCGACACCGCCCTACACGCCAAAATCGACGCCGCCTATCTGGTCAATAAAGTAAATTTTTTGCGCGTCGCCGTCGACGTGCATGAAGGCCGGGTTTTGTTGACCGGGTCGACGCCCAAGCCCAAAGATCGTATCGAAGCCGTACGCTTGGCGTGGACGGTCGAGGGCGTCAAAGAGGTCATCAATGAGATTTCCGTGCGCAACAGCAGCGGGTTGATGGACGCCGCCCGGGACCACTGGGTTAGCGCCCAGTTGCGGGTGAAAATAACCTTCGACAGCACGATTTACTCCATCAACTACACCATAGACACCGTTAATGGGACCGTCTACCTGTTGGGAATTGCCCAGGACGCCACTGAATTGCAGCGGGTGCGCGCTCATGCCCGCGCTCTCGATTATGTCCGACGCGTGATTAGCCATGTTCGAGTTAAGTCATAATCATATTGCCATGGTGTCAAAATGACGGAAACGGCAGAAGATATCCTACGCGCCATCGGCGCCGGTCCGGACCACCCGATTGATCTGGTAGCGGCGGCCTTGGCTCTTTCCGAACTGGATGATGCCTGTGCGGAAACATCCCCCTATCACCGTCATTTAGACGACTTGGTGTCGTGTGTCGCTGGTAAGCCAGCGCCGCGCTCCGCCCTCGACGCCCAGGGCGCGTTGCAGGGGGTGTTGGCCGAAGACTTTGGCTATCGGGGCGATGACCAGACTTATGACGATCTGCAAAATGCCAATTTGATGCGTGTGATCGACCGGCGCAAAGGGCTGCCCGTTGCGCTCGGAATTCTCTACATTCATGTGGCGCGCGCGCAGGGGTGGACTATCGAAGGCCTTGGATTTCCGGGTCATTTTTTGCTGCGCCTTGACTGGAACGGCGACCGCGTCGTTCTGGATCCCTTCCACGCTGGGATGGTTCGGTCGCCTAGTGATTTACGCACGCTTCTGCAAACGGTCCAGGGCGCTGGCGCTGAATTACAGCCACAGCACTATCAAGGCGTCACCGACCTGGAAATCCTGTTGCGACTCCAGAACAATGTAAAGCTCCGGCAAATGCAAATGGGCGACTCCGCGCGTGCCGCAAAAGTGATCGAACATATGTTGCTAATTGCGCCGGGTCTGGTCGAATTATGGCGGGAACTGGGGTTGGTGAGCGTCAATGCGGGGGCGATCAAGACGGCCATCACCGCGCTGGAACACTATCAAGGGGCTCTTCCAGCCCACAACCACGATATCGCCATGCTGCTGGATCGGTTGCGCCAGCAGTTGAATTGAACCAGATTAGAGGCGCGGCAAGCTGGATGGCCAACGATGGTCGCGTTATACTATGTGTTTCATACATTGGCTAAGGAGCGGTAAGTTGAGCCTAGCGGTCGCCATTCAGATGGACCCCATCGAAAGCATCGATATTGATGGGGACTCCACCTTCGTCCTCGCGCTTGAAGCGCAGCGACGCGGACACGCGCTGTTTTATTACTTGCCCAATGATTTGTCGTTTCGCAACGGGCGCGTCTACGCTCAGGCGCGGCCGATAACGGTGCAACGCGAACGCGGTAATCATTTCACAGCTGGCGCCCGGGAAACGTTGGATTTGCAATCGGTCGATGTTATTTTGATGCGCCAGGACCCGCCTTTCGACATGGCCTATATCACCGCAACCCATTTGCTGGAACATCTGCACCCCGACACGCTTGTCGTGAATGACCCCGCTAGTGTGCGCAACGCGCCGGAAAAAATATTTGTCACGCGATTTCCCGACTTGATGCCCGCCACCCTGATTACCGCCAACCGCGACGAAGTCCACGCCTTCCGGCGTGACTACAAGGACATCATCATCAAGCCGCTCTACGGCAATGGCGGGGCGGGAGTGTTCCACATCAAACCTGGCGATGAAAACGTCAATGCCCTTTTGGAGCTATTCACCGAACTTTACCGCGAGCCGATCATCGTTCAGGAATACCTGCCCGCCGTCCGCCAAGGCGACAAGCGCATCATTCTGGCCGATGGTAAGGCGGTTGGCGCCACGAATCGGATTCCCGCAGAAGGCGAAGCGCGGTCGAACATGCATGTCGGCGGTCGCGCGGCCAAGACTGAATTGACCTCGCGCGAGATTGATATCTGCGACGCCATTGGCCCCACGCTTCAGGAACACGGCTTGATTTTTGTGGGTATCGACGTCATTGGCGAGTATTTGACCGAAATCAACGTCACCTCGCCAACCGGCATTCAGGAAATCAATCGGTTCAATGATGTGTCGCTGGAAGCGGATATCTGGGATGCGATTGAAAACCGGTTTCCAACCCGCATGAATCCATTTTAGAGCTTATCGGTCGCTTGTGGCGCTGTTAGGGTCTGAGCCCGGTGAAGGCATTTTCAAGTAGAGCACGGATTCGGGGCTGATCGTAGGGGGCCGCATTCGCGTATTGGTTTTCCATCATTTCGGCGGCGGCCTGGTCCAGTCCCGATTCGGGCATGCCGATATCTTTTAACGCGGCGAAGGCTCCGATGCTGCGCGCCAGATCAAATAGGGCACCCGGCGCGTCATTATCTGATCGACCCAAAGCCTTCGCGATAGTCGTCATGGCGTCGGGCACGGCGGTGGCGTTGTAGGCCGTCGAATAAGGTAGCATGATGGTGTGGGTTTCTGCATGATCCAGATCGAACGAGCCGCCGAGCACATGGGCGAGTTTGTGATGAATGCCGCGTGCGCCTAATCCCGCCGCAATGCCGCAATTCCACGCGCCATACAGCGCGTCGCCGCGTGCGTTGATATCGGACGGGTCCTTGGCGATGCGCGGTAGGGCGTCGGCCATGGCGCGAATGCCTTCCAGCGCAATCAAAGACTTCATCGGCGTCGGGTTGACGGAACAGATCGCGCTGACGCAATGGGCCATGGCGTTCATGCCGCTGGGCCCGGAAATCGATGGGGGCAGACCTAGCGTTAATTCGGGATCATAGATCACCGTCTTGGGCCGCATGTGGGGCGATTGATGCATCACTTTGCGACCGCCGTCCAACATGCCGCACGCATCGGTCATTTCTGACCCGGAATACGTGGTGACCATGCATAAGAGTGGAACGCCCAAATCAATCGTGACGCCTTTGCCAAGCCCGATGGCGGACCCGCCGCCAACCGTGACCAGACAATCAGCATTCAAGCGCCGGGCTTCTTTGCGGCCTTCGATGGCGGTTTCAATAGGCACATGCATCTTCGCTTTAGCGAGCAGACCGACCCGCGCGGCACCGAGGCAAGCCGTGGCGGCGTCGGCTTGATCCGCGCGTCCCGGTGTGGCGATGACCAGAACACGGGTCCCGCCCAACCGTTCGACTTCGCGGGGTAAATCGGCAGCCGTCCCGGCGCCCAGAACAACCCGCCCCGGCGCGGTGTCGTGTGTGAAAGCGTACATGAATTATTCTCCCGCGATGGTCATCGACCCGATTCGCAATGTCGGGGCGTTGGAGCCATACCGGAACGCTAAATCGTCAGCGGCTGTTAAATCCAGGTACATATCCTTCAGGTTACTGGCGATGGTTATTTCGCTGACCGGATAGGCGATTTCGCCGTTTTCGATCCAAAACCCGGCGGCACCCCGGCTGTAATCGCCGGTCAGGCCGCTGATGCCAAAGCCCATTAATTCGGTCACGTAGAAGCCGTTTTCTATCTCGCCGATCAACGCCTCGCGGGACAGGGTGCCGGGCTCCATATAAAAATTTGTCAGAGAGGGTGACGGCGCGCCGGAAACGCCGCGCGATGCGTTGCCGGTGGTTTTCAGGCCTAATTGTCGGGCGGTGCGCAAATCCAGCACCCAGCTTGTCAACACGCCGTTATCGACAAATTTTCGACGGCCATTGGGGATGCCTTCCGCGTCGAAGGGTTTGGAGCGTAATCCACGTTGGCGGTGCGGGTCGTCGATGATGGTGATATCTGAGGTGAAAACCTGTTCGCCCATACTGTCTTTCAGGAAACTTGTGCCGCGTGCGATGCCCGATCCATTGATAGCGCCAGCGAAATGCCCCAACAACCCATGACTGACACGAGGGTCAAACACCACCGGTGCTGTCGTTGTTGCGACTTTTCGAGGGTTCAGACGCTTCATGACGCGTTCGCCTGCTGCGCGGCCGACGGTTTCGGAATCATCCAAATCAGCGCCGTAAACTGCGCTGGAAAATTCGTAATCCCGCTCCATTTCCGTGCCTTCGCCCGCGACGATGGAAACCCCGACGCCGTGTCGAGATATCGCATAGGTTGCGTTGAATCCGTTGGACGCGGCCAGGGTAACCTCGCTGTTGGACCAACTGGCTTCCGCGCCTTCGGAATTGGTGACGCCTTTAACCGCCAGCGCGGCTTGTTCGGCGTCATGCGCACGTGCGATGAGCACCTCGGCGCTGGGCTCTTCTGGGTCGTGTGTGTCTAGATTCGGTGCTTCGCCTTGGAATAATTGGTCCGGATCAGCCAATCCGCAATTGGGGTCCTCAGGGACGACCCTGGCCATGGCGATGGCGCGGTCCACCATTTCATCGAGGGAGGCGGCGTCCCAATCGTTGCTGGACGCCACGGCCTGTTGTTTGCCGAAGAAAACCCGCAACCCGGCGTCACGGGATTCAGCGCGTTCCAGATGTTCCGGCTTGCCGAACCGTTCCGCGTGCGACAAAGCGGTGACGTTGACCAACACGGCGTCGGCAGCGTCGGCACCGCGCGCTTTGGCTTTGGCGATTAAACCGTCAAGCAGGTCTTGGGCGTTCGTGGAGGTCATGCGGTTTTCTTTCGCGTAATGTCAATCGTTAACAATGGTGAGCAGAATGATGATGACGATCGTGAGCGCAAGGACAATGTAAAACTTTATGCGCGCTGTCGATATCGTCGCCTTCTTCCAAATTGGTGATCCGCTGCTCTCGAATTTTGTCATTGACTAATCTAGACGCCATCTAGGCCAACACCAACAAGGCGCATAGGCCAAAGGCAGTTTTAAAAACCAAACCCTGAAGAAGCTCGGCGGTCAACATGGCTAATATCAGTACGTCGTGGCGTTAAATCCAGAGGCCGAGCGAACCCGGCCTCCTTTGATCTACAAATTTCAGGTGGTGGAGACGTTGCGGCCCTTCTTTGCCGCACGGTTGACTGCGCTGGTCACCGCTTTCAACGACGCCGTGACGATGTTCGAATGTCTTGCGACGCCAAACAGCGGCGTTTCATCACCTGGTGTTTCAATTTCGACATAGGCGATGGCGGCGGCGTCTTCACCATGACCCACCGAATGTTCGCTGTAATCAACGACGTGAAAGTTAAGACCACATTCCCGGCTCAACGCTTCAACATAGGCCGAGATCGGACCATTGCCTGTGCCTGCCACTACCTTGTCCGCGCCGTTAAAGCGGATGCGGGCGCTGATGGCGCGCAATTCAGACGCATGTGTGTCGGGCACGGTGCGATGTTCGATGAATTCCACGGGTTCAGTTGGGTTGAAGTATTCGTCCTGGAAAATCCGCCAGATTTCCGCCGCCGTCACTTCCTTGCCGGTGATGTCGGTCACGCCTTGGACCACCTGGCTGAATTCAATTTGCAGGCGGCGTGGCAGGACGACGCCGTAATCCTGCTCCAATAAATACGCGATGCCGCCCTTGCCGGATTGACTGTTAATGCGGATGACGGCTTCATAACTGCGTCCGACATCCTTGGGATCGACGGGCAAATAGGGCACTTCCCATTGACCGCTGTTGCTTTCGCGGATCGACGATATGCCTTTCTTGATAGCGTCTTGATGTGATCCTGAAAATGCGGTGAACACCAAATCGCCGCCATAGGGATGGCGTTCATGCACCGGCAATTGGTTACAATATTCGGTGACGCGGCGAATCGCGTTGATGTCTGACATGTCCAAATGTGGGTCAATCCCCTGGGTGAACATGTTCATGCCCAAAGTCACCACATCGACGTTGCCGGTGCGTTCGCCATTGCCAAACAAGGTGCCTTCGATCCGGTCGGCCCCGGCCATGACGCCCAATTCCGCCGCTGCGACGCCGGTGCCGCGGTCATTATGCGGATGCAGGCTGATAATAACGCAGTCGCGGTTTTTGATGTTGCGCCCGAACCATTCGATCTGGTCGGCGTAAATGTTCGGCGTCGACATCTCCACGGTTGCGGGCAAATTCAGAATGACCCGATTGTCCGGCGTGGGCTGGTAGACATCCATGACCGCTTCGCACACGTCCACGGCGTATTCTAATTCGGTGCCGGTGAAGCTTTCCGGGGAATATTCGTAGATGATTTCCGTATCGGTTTTCTGCGCCAATTTATGCACAAGCTTGGCACCGTCCACGGCAATTTTGGTAATTCCCGCTTTGTCTAATCCGAATACCACGCGGCGCTGGAGGGTCGAAGTGGAATTATACAAATGTACGATGGCTTGTTTGGCACCTTCGATGGATTCATAGGTGCGGCGGATCAATTCTTCACGCGCTTGGGTCAAGACCTGAATTTTGACGTCGTCGGGGATCATGCCGTCGTCAATTAATGCGCGCACAAAGTCGAAATCCGTTTGCGAGGCGCTGGGGAACCCAACCTCGATTTCCTTAAACCCCATTTCGACCAGGGTCACGAACATACGGCGCTTGCGTTCAGCGTCCATGGGTTCGATTAGTGCCTGATTGCCGTCGCGCAAATCGACACTGCACCAAACCGGCGCTGTTGTGATGACATTTCCTGGCCAGGTGCGGTCGGGCAAGGGGATGGGCGCAAAGGCCTGATATTTCTCGAACGGCATCGGGCTGGGTGTCTGCACTGTTGGGGTTTGCTTGCTCATAACTCTATCTCCGAATTTTCGCGTCTCCGGGTTCGCATTATCGCGGACCTCAGGGGCGCTGTGAACTGTGATTGAAATGCGGCACCCTACAGCCACCGGCGACCGCTCAGGCCCGGTGACCGCCAATTAGTCGTAGCCATAGTTCCGCAAACACAGCAACACGGCGCGAATACACAATCGGTTCGTAAATTCGGGGGGCTGAAATGCCAGTCATGGCGATAACCTTAACCAAGGAATATTGAATCACACATACCGAGTCCCGGCGCGCGCGTCAGGCGGCCGGGCGAATAAGTCGCGGCAGTAGTCGTCCCTGGGTGAGTACCTTAAACATAGGGTCAAGGTAAGCCGTGCTGGGAAATGGGTCAAGGGGGCGTCGCGCTAATCAATCGCAGCGCTCACGGCGATCTCGACCAGGAGCTCTTCCGGCGACGCGCGCGGTTCAAATGTGACGCCGATGCAGACCCGGGCGCAGGGATTGTCAGGGTCGGACCAGGCGACCCAGACGTTATTCATCTCATTTTTGCGGGCCATGTCCGAAAGATACACGGTCGCGGTCACCAGCTTGGACTTGTCGCTGCCCGCTTCCGCCAGCAGCGTGTCGATCCCGGCCAGGCATTGTTCGGTCTGTCCTGCCATATCCGCCGTTTTGCTGGGCGCGCTCATCACGCAATAGACCAGATCATTGTGTTCAACCCGCCGTGTGCGGCCTGGATAGCTTGCTTCCTTTCGCTTGATGCTCATTTGTGTGCTCCCGTTATCGCGGCGCAAGGGCCGCGCAGTCGTAAATATCATCCTCGCTTGAGGTTGCTGTCAACCAGGGTTTGAGGGTGTAAAATCCATTGCTTAGGCGCGCGCTGGCGAATCTGTTCGACTTCCCCTGGGCCGAACGGGGCAAATTGACCTGCTGGTAGGACCTTTACACCTTTCTGGATTTCGACGCGCCCGACGCCTTAGTGAACTCCGAAGCGAAAAAATATAAAGAGTAAAAGAAGATGACCGCCTACTTCAAGGTGCTGTGGGATGAACGCGCGGCGGAGGAACCGAAATTCGATTTGATCTCGATGATGGCCCACGCCGAGGCGATCCAGAACATGACGATGGAGGAGTTCATGGGCAGTTTAGGTTTGCTGATCGTCGGCGGCAACGACACAACGCGCAACATGATGTCCGGTGGCCATTTGTATCTCAGTCAAAACCCGGCGGAATGGGACAAATTAAAAGCGAACCCTTCGCCGTCGCGACGCTTGTGCCCGAAACAGTTCGCTTTCAATCATCCATCATCCACATGTGCCGAACCGCGACGAAGGATGCAATTCTTGCCGGTCAACAAATCCGCAAGGGCGACAAGGTCATCATGTGGCATGTCAGCGGCAACCGGGACGACGCGGTGATTGACAACCCCGACAGCTTCATCATCGACAGGTTGAAGCCACACCAGAATTTATCTCATGGCGCGGGCATTCACCGCTGTGCCGGCGATCGTTTGGCGAATTTAAAACTGGAAACCCTGTGGGTAGAAGTGTTGAAGCGTGGCTGGGAAACCGGGGTCCAGGGCGAACCGGTCCGCGTGACCTCGAACTTCATTCGCTGCATAAAAAGCCCGCCGGTTTGAATCAAAGCATGGGATTTAACGCGCTTTCGGGACGTAAATTCTCTCAAGGCGCGGTCACGCTGTACCTCGCAAGCTTCTCATCATCAAGGTCAATGCCAAGTCCGGGCCCTGTTGGCAGATCGAGACTCCCGCAACTGATATCAAGCCGGGTCGTCGCCACGGTGTCGACTACCTTGAGCGGCCCTACGCACTCCAAACCAGGCACAATATTGTGCGACGTGGCGCCGAGCATAATTTCCGCCATCGTACTGAGATCGAGCCCAAACCCGTGTCCAAGAACAACGGGAAGGCCTGCCGCCTCCGCCGTCGCCAACATACGCGCGGATGGCAACAAACCACCAGCCTGCTTGATGCCAAACTTCACGAAGTCGGCGCATTCCGCCTTGATCACGCGGATCAGGCTTTGGTGATCGCTGATGGATTCATCCGCCATGACGGGAATTCCGCCGCCCCGTCGAATTTGCGCCAATCCTTCAAGATCGTCTTTTGGCGTCGGTTGTTCAAACAGCTGCATGTCGCAGGATTTTACCGCATGGCACAATTCCAGCGCCTGTGGCACATCGTATTGCATGTTGGCGTCCATGCGTAGCTTCATATCCCCGCCAACGGCGTCGCGTACCGCAGCGACTCGATCACTGTCTTCGGCGACCCCGCTGCCAACCTTGATTTTCAACGATTTGAAACCGGCGTTTTGCCAATTTTTCGCGTCGGCTGCGGCTTCATCTGCGGGCAACTCGCCGACCCAGCCGTTGAACAATACTTTGTCGAGGACCGCGCCGCCGACGTAATCGTGCATCGCGACGCCCATTCGCTGGCAGACAAGTTCAATACACGCAAGCTCCACACCTGCCGAAGCGCCGGGTTGGGTTGGCGCCAGCTTGGATACGATTTCAACAATTCGGTTCACGTTGACGGGGTCTTCCCCAATCAATGCTGGGCCCACACGGTCTCGAATGGCGATGGCCAGGTCCGGCGCGGTGTTTGGCGATACGGCCTTACTGGAGGGATCAATGCTGCTGATTCCGATCGCGCCGTCTGCATCCGTAATCCGCACGACAACGCAGTGCGTGACGTTTTTGGCTAAACCACCGCTCGTAAACGTATCTACCAAAGGCATATCTATGTTGAATACGTCGATTTGACTGATTGTCGCTGTCATATTGGACCTCACAATTAATCCGAATTAATGTGGAAAGGTAGTCGCAGCAGGCGGCAAATTGCACGCTAAATCGGAGCGGACCCTTAAATTGACGCATGGCGAAGACGTCGTTTTTGATATGCAGCAGGCGCCGCTATTCGCCCAAAAACTGACATCTGATATTGTGTCCGGCGTCTCTCACGTTAAACTTTAATTGATAACGTTGCTCAATATAAAGTGCGGGGAACACGAATGGATTTGGAACTACGCGGGCGTGTGGCGCTGGTGACCGGGGGAGGCCGAGGCATTGGCCGCGCCGTTTGTTTGGGGTTGGCCGCGCAAGGCGCCGACGTGGCGTTGTGTGGGCGCACCTTGGAGACGCTGGAGGCCACCGCGCGGGACATTCGCGCTTATGGGGTGCGGGCGTTTCCCGTTGTGGCCGACGTGTCGGAATTGGCGAACATTCAGCATTTCATCGGTGAGGTTGCGGAAGCTGCGGGTGGCGTGGATATCCTGGTCAGCAATGCGGTGTCATCGCAAAGCGCACCGTTCGATGAACAAACCGATGATCATTGGCGTCATCATATTGACGTTAAATTGATGGCCTATATTCGTGGTGCACGTGAGGTCATGCCGCATATGAAGGCGCGCAGATGGGGGCGCATCGTGAATATTGGTGGCATGACCGCGCGTATCACCGCACCCTTGCGCGTCACCAATGGGGTAGTGAATGCGGGCGTGGCTAATTTCACCAAGCAGTTTTCCGGCCATGTCGCGCCGCACAACATAACTGTCAATTGCGTGCATCCGGGGCACACTGTGACTGAACGCATGATGAATATGTTCACCCGCCGGGCCAATGATTCGGGTGTCACTTTGGCGGAGATTGAAGCGGAAACTATCAACAACATCCCCATGGCGCGGCTGATTCGCCCCGCTGACATCGCCAATGCGGTGTTATTTTTCTGTTCGCCAATGGCCGATGTGATAACGGGCCAATCCATCGCTGTGGATGGCGGGTCGGCACCCGCGGTGATGTATTAGTTGGATCTTGGGGCCCTGATCGTAAAATTAATGTCTTTGAATTTTGCGTGAATCATCAGATTAGCTCAGAGGCGTATACACATTCATGCCAAAGACCATATCGACGTTGGCACCGTCGGCCGCCAACGGCATGTATAACCGTTCGACGCCTATGTAGCGTTTGTCTGGCCGTGCGACGGGCGGGTGATGGAGACAGGAAATTGTATGCCTTAGCAGGGCACCGGCGAGGGCTTCGTATCCCGGCGATAGGTGACAGTCGGTGTACAAATCGCCGAGCCCGAGCCCGTTGTAATTGCGTCCAATGAAATTTACGATCTCCATTCTGACAAGACGAAAGCGGAACCGCAATGGACTGCTATCCGTTGGACGTTCAACTTCGACCAGCTAAACACCGGGGAGCAGCGTAGAGATTTCCATCGGTTCAATGTGTGGGCGGCCTGGTATCTGATTCGGCGCTGGCCGTATGGAGTCTCAATACGCTCGGGGTTTTTAAATGTAGGCGCACACCTGCGACAACGGGAAAAGTTTGGCTGGAGGACATGGGTCTAACTACAGCATCTATTTTCCAACTTTTGCCTAAATGGGACGAAAAGTTCAAATGATTGTAAACAAACGGACGGTGATTGAAGGGCAAATATGAAATGGTGAAGTTAAAGTAAA
>JAPKDL010000203.1 GCA_028822585.1 Alphaproteobacteria bacterium
GGCAGATTAAGGGCATTCTTTGTCTGATGGTCGCCAGCGCTATTTTGACCTTCACCGATGGGTTATCGAAATATCTGACCGGCGGTTATCCCCCTGGCGAGATCATGTTTTTTCGCGCGATGTTCGTATTCATCCCCATCATCATCATGACATGGCGCAACGGCGGGTTGGCGTCCATTCGGGTGGTGAATTGGCGGGGACAGGCGGCGCGTGGCCTATGCGCCCTGACCACGTCGTTTATGTTCATGGTGGCGGTCAAGTATCTGCCGTTGGCCGACATCACGGCAATTGTCTTTTCCTCCCCGATCATCTTGACGGTGCTGGCACCGTATTTTCTGGCCGAACGAGTGGGGTGGCGGCGTTGGCTGGCGGTAATCGTCGGGTTCGGCGGCATCCTCGTCATGGTCCAGCCTAGCGGCGGCAACGCGGTGCTATGGCCGTCGCTGTTGGCGGTGGCGGCGACCATCATGGTGGCGTTTCGCGATATCGCGACCCGGTGGCTGTCGAAAACCGATACGACGAATGCGATCATGGTGTGTACGACCGGGTGCGTCATGTTGGGCGGACTGTCGACCATTGTTCTCGGATGGCGGATGCCTGACGCGCAAGGCTTCGCCCTGTTTGCGCTGACCGGAACCTTGCAGGGGATTGGGCACTATTTTCTGGTGTCGGCGTTTATCTTTGGCGAAGCGGTGGTCGTGGCACCGTTCCGATATTTTGCGATGCTTTGGGCGAGCATGTACGGCTATTTGATGTTCGGTGACATACCGGGGATGACGACAATTACGGGTGCTTTTATTGTGATCGCCAGCGGGTTGTTCATTTTCTATCGTGAAACCCGGCGCGGCGCCTAAATCGACCCCTGCGAGCGTTTCTGGCGTTCCCGAAAGTCGTCCTTGCCGATATTGGCCGCGCGTTCCACGGCGGGGCGGCCGCCGACCCGTTTGAACCAGGCGCGCAGATGGGTGAAATCGGTCAAGTCGATACCGTACGCCTTGTACCCGCGAATCCACGGCCAGCACGCCATGTCGGCGATGGAAAAGTTGCCGGCCAGAAAGTCGCGGTCCGCCAGTCGTCCGTCCATGACGCCATAGAGACGGACGACCTCGTCGGTGTAGCGTTTGACCGCGTAGTCGATCTTGTCCGCTTTATAATTTCGGAAATGCGCCGCCTGTCCCGCCATGGGTCCTAACCCGCCCATTTGCCAGAACAGCCATTGTTCAACCTCGGTGCGGGCGAGTTGTTCCTGAGGATAAAATTTTCCAGTTTTATTGCCGAGATACTGCAAAATAGCGCCGGATTCGAAAATTGAAATCGGTTTGCCGTCCGGACCGTCGGGGTCGACGATAGCGGGCATGCGGCCATTTGGCGACAGTTTTAGGAACGACTCATTAAACTGTTCCTTCTGGCCGAGGTTCACCAGCTTGATGTCATAGGGCAGGTTACATTCTTCAAGCATCAACGTAATTTTCCAACCATTCGGGGTTGGCCAGAAGTAAAGGTCGATGGGCATCATGATGTCTTGTCCTTGTGTGCAGGGTCAGGTTAGTAAAGGATTTTAACGGCGTGAAATAAAACTAAAAGGAAAAGGGGACGGTGATGGCGGATGCATTGATGGATATACCATTCTGGTGGGACGCGGCGCCCCGCGCGGACATTGCGGAATCACCGTTTCCCACCCAAACCGATGTAGCCATTGTCGGGTCCGGCTATGCAGGGTTGAGCGCGGCCATTGTGTTGGCGCGGGCGGGCCGGGCAGTGCATGTGTTCGAAAAGGACCGCCCCGGCGAAGGCGCGTCCAGCCGCAATGGTGGGCAGGCCAGTGGTAATTTGCGCGTCGGCTTTGGTGACATGATTAAACTTTATGGGCTGGAGCGCGCGACGGCAATCTACCGCGAAGGCGTGGAGGCCCGTCAGGATCTGGCCCGGTTCGTTGCTGATGAAAATATCGATTGTGACTTTCAGGAGGTTGGCTTGTTTCGCGGCGCTTACCGGGCCAAGCATTACGAGACGATGGGCCGGGAAGCCGATTTGATCAACAGGCATCTGGGGATCGACGTCCAGATGGTACCGAAGTCGGAACAGCATATGGAAATAGGTAGCAACCTTTATCACGGCGGTATGGTTCGCCCAGAAATTAGCGGTGTACATCCGGGCAAACTGCACCATGGAATTTTAAGAGTCGCCCTGGAGGCGGGTGTGATTGTGCATGGCCAGACCGAAGTGACCGGCGTGCGCCGCGACGGCGAGGGTCATGAGGTGGCGACATTGCGCGGCGTTGTGCGCGCCCAAAACGTCATCATGGCGACCAACGGATACACGGGCCCGGCGACGCCATGGCTGCAACGCCGGGTGATTCCCATTCCCAGTCAGATTGTGGCGACCGAACATTTGGGCAAGGAGGTCATGGACCGCTTAATGCCTAAGCGACGGATGCTGGGTGAATCGCGGAGTTTATACAACTATTTCCGCCCGTCACCGGACGGCGAAAGTATTCTGTTCGGCGGCAAGGTCGGGACGATTACCGATGACCCTCAAAAAAAAGCGCAACAGCTTGGCAAGGTGTTGTCGGAGATATTTCCCGAACTACGTGACGTTGGGCTTACTCATACCTGGTGGGGCTATACCGGGTTCACATTTGATTTTATGCCCAAGCTCGTGATCAACGACGGGGTTCATTACGCCACGGGATTTTGTGGATCGGGCGTGGTATGGGCGCGCTGGGTCGCCATGAAAGCCGCATATAATATTGTCGGCAACAAGGCGGCTGAAACGGTGTTCGCCGCTGAGGATTTCGTGACCAAGCCACTGTACAGCGGGAAGCCCTGGTTCCTGCCGATGGTCTATGTCTGGTATGGCATGAAGGACCGGTTGGGACTCTAGTGCCGCAACTAACCCTCAGGCCAAATCGAGAATCCAAGCCCAGTGCCCGTGCCTGCGGGCGTTCTGTACCCCGGTTGGTAATCGGACCACGCCAGGGGCAAGCCTTCCAGCGCGCCGGCGGCGCAGATCCAGTTGCGGATTTCCGAACTGCCGCCATTTAGTTTTTTGATGGGTAGCGATTGCAGCGCGGCGGCGTCTTTTTCTTTGAGGGCGCGCAGCACGCCACGGTCCAAATCTTCATCTACGGTGAAATGGCTCAACCCGCCCGATGCAATAACGCCGACGCGGATGTTTGAAGGATAAGCGGTGACAGCTTGTGAAATTGCCTGACCCAAGGTGTAACACCGGCGTGGGCTGGCTTGATTTGGCGGGAAATAGGTGTTCATGAACACGGGCACGACCGGCAATTCGTTACCATTTAACAGGCGATTGTGGACAAACCCGAACGCGTGGCCTTCGCCTTTGCCGGGTTCGATTGAACTGGCGGCCGCGATGTCGAATTCGGCGTCGACCAAATGTTCGATCAGATGATACGCGAGTTTTGCGTCCACGGGGTATTCTCGAGGTGCGTCGCTTTCATAATACCGCGCGGTCATTCGCGTACCCCAGCTCTGCTTAGGGTTGTTGAGCGGCACGTTGCGGATGGTGTCACCCCGGTAAATCAGAATACACGGCGTGTTTTGCGCGCCGTATAATTCATTCTGGTCATCGCCCACAATAATCAATGCATCCAAGGCGGCGTTGGCCAAGGCGTCGCGAATTCGTTGCAGATTATCCATCGCCGACAAGTGCCGGATCGCCATGTTCTCCGGTTTGATGTGATCGGCGACATCTGGACCGGCGGCGCGCAATAAGTCATCGTAGGTTGTGGGGTTGCCGTTTTTATCAAGGTTTTTGCGGACCTCATCTCGTTCAATGAAACGTGGCCAATCCTCCACTGGCGCATTCAACATCGGCGTG
>JAPKDL010000064.1 GCA_028822585.1 Alphaproteobacteria bacterium
GGACGGCGTTTGGTCATTGGCCCCGGAGACCCTGGGGGACGGCCCTATCACGGGTTTCGTGTCCAGGACCCGCGGCAACTGGACGATGTCCGCGCCTACCTTCAAGGCAAGGGACTCAACCTGGAACCCTCCCCATCGCCGTTATTTGAAGACAACGCTGTGGCAGTTCGAGACCCTGACGGTTGGTTGAGCGTGTTTGGTCTACCCCGTTCGGGCCTGCCATCACACCCGGCCATCAACACGCCCTCGGCGCTGAGCTTGTCGGGCCGCCTGCAGCATGTGGTCGTGGCGACCAATAATCTGCCGCGCATGATGACGTTTTACGAAGACGTGCTCGGATATAAACCGTCGGATTATTGCAATGCCGACATCAACGACCCCGCCACGCGTAAAGTCGCGTTCTACCGGTCCGACCTGGAACATCACAGCTTCGCAGTATTCGCCGGCTCGGAAAGCCGATGCGACCATCACGCCTATGAAGTCGATAGCTGGAACGACATCCGCGATTGGGCCGACCACATGTCGTCGATTCACGTGAAGCTATGGTGGGGGCCTGGACGACACGGCCCCGGCAATAATTTGTTCTTCATGATCCAGGACCCGCATGGACATCAGGTGGAAATTTCCGCTGAGCTGGAAATCATGCCCCGCGAAATGGCACCACGGATTTGGCCCTTGGAAGAACGTAGCCTCAACCTCTGGGGTCCCGGCTGGATCCGCGATTAAACTTAACGAAAGACCAAAACCTCATGCCTTCTGTGAAACCCTGGGTGGCGATTACCGCCACTGACGATTTCCCCGTGTCCATGAAACCAGTTCGTGCGGCCCTTCGCGGCGTCGCGCCATTAAAGTCAATCCCGCTCCCCTTCAGCCCCATTGGCGAAGCCGAGGAGACTCGTTTCGCGAAGATGTTGCAGGGCGCGGCGGGCATGTTGCTGCGCCCCGGCTATATTACGCCGACCTTGCTCGACAAGCTACCGGACTTGCGTATTGTCGCCGTGCATGGCGCAGGTGTTGATCAGGTGAATGTGGACGCCTGCACGGAACGGGGGGTTCTGGTCACCAACGCCCCCGGCGCCAACGCCGACGCGGTCGCAGAATTGACCCTATGCCTGATGATCAATCTCGCGCGGCGCGTCGCGGAGAGTGCGGCGCGGGTTCAGGCCGACCGGGTTTGGGGCGAGGCGCGCCACACCGGCACAGAGCTAAAAGGCAAAACGCTGGGACTGATCGGAATTGGCCAAATTGGCGGACGCGTCACCAACATCGCCAAGGCGTTAGGCATGAAAGTTTGCGCGCACGATCCTGGGTTATCCGCAGATGACATACGCGCGCTTGGCGCCCAACCCATGACGTTTGATAACTTGCTAGCTGCATCCGACTACATCTCTTTGCACGCACCGCACACGCCCGCCACCCATCACATGATCAACCGCAAGGCCTTCACCACCATGAAGAAAGGGGCCTTCCTAATAAATGCGGCGCGGGGTCCGTTGGTAGACGAGGCGGCGCTCGCCCGCGCGTTGAAAAGTGGTAAACTTGGCGGCGCCGCACTAGACGTTTTGGAAGGCGAACCACCCGACCCGGACAGCCCGATATTTGAAGCGCCCAATATTTTTCTAACCCCACATATCGGCGGTTCAACCGTCGAATGCCTCGACACTATCGCCGGAACAGCAGGCGCAGACATCGCGCGGTTTATGCAAGGCAAGCGAGTCCGGCACCCCGTGAATAAGGTGCGTAAAACCCGATAATTGTTGCTGGCGGGGTGTGAAATCAAGATATAAAATTTCGCTATAAACAATTAATTCTCAAGAGGAACTAATGACAGCGGTTTATAAAAATATTTAACGCGAAGACCCAACGTTTCATACCACAAGGCAAAAAATATCACGGATTATGTATCTACGATACCGCATGCTTTACTTCGGAAATCACAGAGTCTGATGCGAGCGCAACACCTCAATAACCCTATCCCAGTTTGAACCTTATGTGCTTACGGGTTAATGGCATTGACAACTCTGGGGTAGCATTGAAAGCCACGGGCGCAGAATTACGCATCGCTGAAACCTGCAGCTATGAGAAGGACACCTTTTCCAACGTAGCGCTGAATCAACGATTCTCATCTTAAACAACAGGACGATTTTGTGGATACCTCAACACTGACCCTCATCGTCGCGGCGTTTCTCATCGCGGGCTCCATCAAAGGTGCCATTGGCGTGGGGCTACCGACAACAGCTATCGCAATTCTTGGGACAGGACTTGCACTGCAAGATGCTATCCCGCTTCTCATATTCCCGTCACTCATCGCCAACATCTGGCAAATTATTAGGGGTGGCGACCTGCGAGAGCTGTTCCGTCGCTTCTGGTTAATGAACGTAATCGCATGCGTCGGGATCTGGGTTGGCACCTTAATTCTATTTCGTGTCGAATCCCCACTTTTCTCTGCACTTCTGGGACTCGTCATTGTTGTCTACACACTGACGGGCCTTTTTGCCTATGCCCCCCGTGTCCCACCCCATCGGGAAGCGATGTTGTCGCCCCTAGTAGGGTTGGGTGCCGGACTACTCACCGGCACGACAGGGTCTCTCTTAATGCCCATGATGATTTATTTACAAGCACTTAACCTCGACAAGGATCGATTTGTTCAAGCCGCCGGATTGTCCTTGTTACTTGGCACGATCGCTTGGGCGGCAGCATTGACACAACAGGGTGCCTTTGAAACTAAGGTAATAATGCACTCTATGTTCGCCCTAATTCCTACCTTGTTCGGAATAGCCTTCGGACAATGGATTCGTGACCGATTATCGCAAAAAATATTCCGAAAAATCGTGTACGGATTTCAATTCCTCCTAGGCCTCAATCTTATTTACATGGGCCTATTATAACGAACTCCTCGAATATTGGTGTTTTCGAGAAAAATCAAAATTAACGATATTCATCCTGAGTTATTGACATTTTCAGAATATCCGTTAAGTTGCGTTCCATACGTGTGCATTTGTTGTGTGTTGCTTGAATAGCCGGTACGCCGATTAGCTTAGTTATCCCCTGACAATGTAAGCGTTACACCGGCCACGCCGTCACATGACGTGAGGCGAGGATAAATAGTTCTGTTAGAGGATAAAGAGTATGACAACTGGTACAGTAAAATGGTTCAACCCCGCCAAAGGTTTTGGATTCATTGAACCGGAAGACGGTTCCAATGATGCGTTTGTTCACATTTCCGCCGTCGAGCGCGCCGGATTGAGCACGCTTAACGAAGGGCAGAAGGTCTCCTATGAGCTTGAGCCCGGCAAAAACGGAAAATCGTCCGCCGAGAACCTATCTATCGTCGACTAACGCGTTCCGTTAGACCACAGCTACCGTTCTGACGTCGGCGCCATCTAGGTTCCGGCGACAGAACGGTTTAGCATGACGTTGATGGAAAAATTGAAAGTACAAATATGCCCCGTAAGCCCAACTATAAATTCGAGCGCATGGAGCGTGACCGGGCAAAAGCCAATAAGAAAGCCTTAAGAGCCGAGGCCAAGAAAGAAAAAAAAGTTGCGGAAGGAGCTGAAAACGCCACAACAGATCCAGAAGGCGAACCGCAGGGCGAGGACATCTAAACCTCGTTGTTTGGTGCCGCCTCTGTCAATGTTTGTCTCTATAACGATACAAACAGCAAGTCTCGCATATTAAAGATACCCTGACGGTTCCAGAGCGATAAGAACGCCCCGAGCCCATCAGTGCATAGATTCATTTACGCCGAAACAGGCATGGACCACGACCGGTCGTCGAAACCCGAGGCAAATTTGTTATTCGTTTGCGCCGGATTTCGGTTGATCAACTGACGCCCGAAGAGAGGGTGACTCATCGACCGAATTTCATGCTCAAGATCGTATAATTCTTTACCGCTATCGGGGTCGACCAATTTCAGGAAGCGGTATTGATGCTGATTGCTTTCTTGCGTGATCAGACCACGTTCAAGCAAATGATTGTAGGGCCCAGAGAAGTCCGTGACGTAGAGCTGGATATGGTGTCCGTCATATTTTGGTAACGGCGTCTTCGATTCACGGAATAAAAAACGTTGGTGGTATCCAACGAGCACATTCGCCGTTGTCGCCCCTTCAAATTTCTCTACTTCCGTCGTTGCACCAAAAAACTGAGCGTAGAACCGCGCAATCCCGTCCGCCGCCCCCTTGGGAACATCAAACATCACATAGGGGATACCCAGCACGATAGGTCCATATTTCATATCGGGCTGATGCACTCGAATTTGATTGCCCCAGGGACATATCACATCGATATGGTCTTTTTTCTTCTTGTAGGAAAACTTGGTGCCAGCCAAATCCTTCTCCACCGATTTCAGGCTTTTGACGACTTCAGCCAAACTTGGCGCGACCACGCCAACACGCCCGCGCAACACCTGCGCGTCGCCGACGGGTAAATGGAACTGACTGCGTCCCATGTTAACCCACATATTTACAACCCCGGTCACCAAATACGGATCCCGCGTGTAGCCAAGTCCGGTGATGTAAAACAAAGTCGCCAGCCGTTGGTCCGGCACCATTAAATTGACATGTTCCAGCCCAACGACACTGCTCATATCTTCAGCAGCACGGTCAAATTTTTTCTTCACCATTGAAACCTCCCTTATGTTCATACGCGCCCAAACAGGGGTGTGTAAAATTGCTTCCGGTTATGTTAACTAAGCCTCGCTTGCCTGTCTGCAATCACTTGCATGTTGAAATGATTAATTGGACAGCACAGCCCGAGCCGCCGCCGTCCCCGCCTTTCGCCCAAACACGGCGCCGGACATCAACCCGGTGCCGCTGGCATAGTTGTGATAAAACAACCCACCCACCATTTCACCACAGGCGTATAGGCCTCGGATCGTATTCCCCGAGGTGTCCTCAATTTGCGCATCGTGGGAAATTTTCACACCGCCAAAGGTGAAGGTCACCCCGGTGGTCACGGCGAACGCTTCGAACGGCGGCGAGTCAAACGGGTTCGCCCAGTTTGATTTGTTGATCACCAGCCCTTCGGTGCAACGTCCGTCCTTCACATTTGGATCAAAGGGGATATCGGTTCTGCACGCCGCGTTGAACTCCCTCATCGTCTTCAGAAATCCGTCCGAATCGACACCATCAAGCTTGGTCGACAATTCTTCCAACGTGTCTCCCACCGCCTTGGTCACACGGCGAATTCGATATTCACTGCGCAGCAAATGTATAGTTTTTTGATCAAAAATTTGCCACGCGAACATGCCGGGCTGTTTGAGAATTTCACCGCCATATTTCGCATAGGTATGGCTATGGAAATCCAGACCTTCGTCAAGAAACCGTTCCCCATTGGCATTCACAACCAGACCATAAGGGTAGTTATGTTTCTGGAATTGGTCGCCGATCGTCAAATCGCCATAGGGTGGCGCGTTCGTGTCCCACGCCACGGCATGCGCGCCAGAAAAATGACCATAAGGCCTGGCGCCAATATCCAGCGCCATTTGCAGACCTTGGCCATTGTTGTAACGGGTGCCGCGCACTTTGGCCAAATCCCAACCAGGCCCCAGATACCGGGCGCGCATTTCCGCATTCGATTCATAACTGCCGCACGCCAGAATGACGGCGCCAGCGGAAATGTTATGCATTTTGCCTTCATGGCGGGCGCGCACGCCTGTCACGCCATCATCCCCGTGAATCAATTCCACGGCAGGTGTTTCATAGAGTATCTTGATCCCGTAGGAGTCCGCCTTGGCGTAAAGCGCCGCCAACATTTCCGGGCCGCCGCCTGAAATATGCAACGCCAGCCCGCCCCAGAACCGAAACTTTCCATCCACTTTGTACGCTTGACGACCAAGCCCCGGCATCATCTTCACACCTTGCTTATGCATCCATTGCGCGGTTTCAAAGCTGCCCTTGACCAACGTCTCAACCAAATCCGCATCGGTCCGATATTGGGTCAAATTAAACATATCATCAAAATATTGATCTTCGGTGTAGGTGCCGAAATCGATATTTTCGAGTTCTTCTTCGGCGATGTCTGGATAGATTTTGAGGATATCCTCGACGCCATTGAACGCGAACCGGAAGGCGCCACCGGTAAAATGGGAGTTGCCGCCCCGGCTCTCGATGGGCGCAACTTCCAGCATCACGACACGCGCGCCGTTTTCCGCCGCCGAAATTGCCGCGCACAAGGCTGCATTTCCAGCCCCAACGACAACGACATCAATTTTGTCGCCCTTGATCGCTTCAATTTCGCTCATTGATTCCTTCACTCCAAAATTTTGTAATTATTACGCGACACGTTCGGCGATAGCCGTTGGCGTATCCATCAAATTTATCACGGTGCGAACGTCTTCCACGTCTTCCAACGATTCAATCTGGCTGGCGAGTTGTTCGACGACGTCCATTGGTAAGGCGCGTTGGGCGCAATTCATAAACTTGGCTCGCACGGCACCCGGCGGATAGGGACTGTCCGGACTGCGTCCAATCGGTTCGGACAACATTTTGGACACAACCTTCCCGTTGGTCAGGGTCACGGTAACCTCAGAAAACACCGGCGGATCTAGGTCACCGGCGCGCGGGTGCGATTCCGACGTCACGCGATCCATGATGGCGCGCGCCGTCGGGTCATCATGGGCGTCGTTTTCGAAATGCTCAATCCGGATTTGGCCGTGCATCAGCGCCCGAGACACGACGTATTGAACGCTGAACTTAGCGTCGAGGCCTGATTTTGGATTAGCTCGATTGGTGTGGGCAAGGCGGTGCGGATGCGTTTGGGTGAGAATCTTCGCCACATTATCCTGCGTCAATCCATGCTCCACCCGAAGCGCCAACATCGTGTCGATAGAAGAGTGGGTACTGCCGCAACACGGGTGCTGCTTGATCGCGAGGCCGGGCCGAACGATGTTGAACGGATTAGCCCAACCATCCAGAAGTCTGGATTCGTCGAAATTTCCGGCACCGTTATACACATTCAAAAACCCTTGCGGATGCTCAAAAACCCCATCATTCGCAGTAAAACCCTGTTCTGCTAGCAACGCCGCCATAACGCCATTGCGTGCGGTATGCCCCACATGGAGCGGCTTCGTCATTGTCCCAAAGTTTGCTTTCACGCCGGACGCAAAAGACGCGCATAGTGACAACGCCATTGCGACGCCTTCCTCCCCGAGGCCCATCAATTTTGCCGCCGCTGCACCAGCGCCAAACACCCCCAACGTTGCCGTTGGGTGCCAGCCTTTTGCGTAATGATGGGTATTCAAAACGCGACCCAAGGCTGTTTCCACCTCAAACCCCGCCAGATAGGCCAGAATTACATCACGTCCTGTCGCCCCCCGGGCATCCACCAACGCTAACAGTCCCGGCAGAATCGGGGCCGACGGGTGGCCGCCCAACGTGTTGTTGCAATCGTCGAAATCGAGTGCATGGGCACCAACGCCATTGACCAACGCAGCATTTGAAGCTGACGTACGGCGACCAAACCCAAACAGCAAGGACGGACCATCGTCCAATATGCCGCCACCTTCAGCCGCCACAATCCGAGCAATTTTTTGCGTGCAAGGCTCTGGAACGCCCGCAAGGGTCACGCCAATTGTGTCTAACACGCCCAATTTAGCCCAATAAAGAGCTTCATCGGAAATATCATCGTAGGACAATTCATTAACACTGCGCGCTAGAATATTCACAATGCTCATAACGCTTCCTGTCTCGCTGTATTTATTTCCCTTTGAAGATAGGTTTTCGCTTTTCTACGACCACGAAATAAGCACCTCCTCCTCGGTTTCAGTGCTAATAACCTCGGCTATACCAGTCCGCCAGCCTGCCATGTTGTCGGCGCTCATGGTGCACCTAGCGACCGTGAAAAACTGGCTTGCGTTTTTCGACAAAGGCCTTGCGGGCTTCCGTCTCATCGTCCGAACTATTCAGGATCAGCGCAGCGTTCGAAGTCAGCACCATGGTGTGATCGAGCGTGGTATCCAATGCGGAGCGCATGATGCGCTTGCTATTCCACTGCACAAGCGGCGGAATACCAAGCATCTTGTCACACATTTCACGAGTGAACTCTTCGAGTTTTTCCGAGTCCACCAAGTGATTAATCATACCCCAGCGATAAGCGGTTTCCGCGTCACAACTTCCCGTATAAGCGTATTCGAGCGCGCGACCGAGACCTATCATCTTTGGCAAGTAGTAGCATCCACCATTTTCAATAATCTGGCCCGCCTGATGATAGGCAACGAAACGAGTTTTTTCACAGCCGATGCGGATATCGCAATGAAGAGACATATCCATACCTGAACCCACGGCAGGACCATTAATCATAGCGATTGTTGGTTTACGGATATCAGCGATGTCGCGATGCAGCTTCGTAAAGCCATGAAAGAAGTGCTGTCGCACGGCATCAGTACCCTCGCGTCCACTCCGATTACCGACGAAATTTTCACCCGTCACTTCGGGCGGTGCCTTGCCCTTTAAATTCGCACCTGAGCAGAAACCGCGACCCACGCCAGTTAATATGATAATCCGAATGTCGGGATCGTCATCTGCTGCACGCATATACTCGCCGACCTTCGCCACGGTGCTGTTTTCTTCCGCAGTCCCAATCAGCGCGTTCATAACTTCCGGCTGATTAAACTTGATCCAAACGATGCCATTCTCTTCTTTTTCGTAAAGCAAATAATCAACAAGTGCCGGTCCCATTTATGAATCCTCTGCTATGGTTTAATAAAACTTTCTAGTGATGTTGCTATCTTTGATATCCCTTTGCAAGACGCTACTAGCACCACAACTCTCAGGTTCTGAATGCGGGAATGAGATCTGATGCAAGCATTCCAAGGTTCGCGTCTATGTAATCATCTGGACACGCCGAGGAAACAAACACCATGCTCGCCCCGGCGTCGACATATTCGCGCAATCGCGCTTGGCAGTACGATGGATCACCCGCCAGTGCGTATTTATGCACCAATTTGCTGAAATCCTGGGAATACTGCTTGCTCAATCGATCCGTGGCGAATTTTACTGCCTGCCCATTCTCCTCGTGGATGGCCGAAAAGATATAAACGCCAAACTGGAAGTCGGTCATGTCCCGACCCAATTCCTCGCCATATGCTCGAATGGTGGAGATGCTTTTCGCTAGTTGTTCCGGCGTATACATATAAGGTAGCCAGCCATCGGCGTATTTCGCCGCGCGGCGCATAGCTGCATCCGAACGGCCTGACACCCAAATCGGCGGCCGCGGCTTTTGAATCGGCAAGGGTTTCAAGCTAAAATCGTTAAGCTTCGTATAACGACCATCGTACGTTACGTTGGTTCCACTCCAGGTTCGCGTCACGACTTCAAGCACATCGTCGGTGCGCGAGCCACGCTGCTTTACCGGTATCCCGCACGCTTCAAATTCACTGGGAAATTCCCCCCCGACGCCAACCCCAAGCGTGAAACGACCGCCAGATGCGACATCCAGAGCCGCGCCCATTTTCGCAAGCAACGCTGCCGGATAAAGCGGCGCCAGCGTGATCGTGCTCATAAGGCGAATATGCGTCGTTGCCCCCGCCGCCACGGAAAGAGACACGAAGCCATTGCCACTGTCGCCATAAAAACTGACATGTTCACCGCTACCAATAATATCGAATCCAAGAGTTTCAATTTGCCTCGCCAAACGCGCAACGTCGTAAGGCGACCGCAATGTCGTACCAAAGGTGATGTTATTTTCACTCATTACCAACTTCCTTATGCTTTCCATACCATTTCAATTTGACAAAATTAGAAGCTAAAAGGAAACCTAAAAGCATCTTTTAGCGCCCTTGATCGCCATGTAGGAACAATTACATTGCGCCCCCGTGATCAAATTTCGTTCGCCAAAGAGGCCATACTTGCAACTCAGGAAAAAATCAGCGCACGGTCCGTTTAACACGGCTGAGCTAACGATCATTACGGCCACGGTGCTGATGGCATCGCTGCTACACGCCTTGAACATGACTACCGCCTATGTCGCGTTGCCAAGCATCCAGGGCAATTTGTCTGCGGGCCCGGATCAAGTCGGTTGGATCATCACCACCTTTGTCGTCGCCAGCGCCGTAGGTACAATCCTGACAGGTTGGTTGGGCACGCAGTTGGGTCGGCGGCGTGTTTTTTTGGGGGCAATCGCCGGTTTCACACTTACGTCCGCACTTTGCGGCTGGGCGACGTCATTGGAGGAGTTGGTATTTTACCGCGCCATACAAGGCTTTGTCAGCGCGCCGCTCCTGCCCCTTTCCCAGGCGATCATGCTGGATATATACCCCCGCAGACGTCACGGTTTTGCCATGAGCATTTGGTCGATGGGCATGATCCTGGGCCCGGTAATCGGCCCGACCGTCGGCGCGATGGTGACCGAATGGTACGGCTGGCGCTACGTATTCCTGTTGAATATTCCCATGGGTTTTTTAGCTTTCGCCGGTGTCTTTCTTACCTTACCCGAAGGTGTGAGACGGCCCCAGCCACTCGACTGGATCGGCGTGACCACATTGATCATCGCCGTCGTCAGCCTACAAATGATGCTCGACCGCGGAGAGCGATTGGATTGGTTTAATTCCACCGAAATCATACTGGAACTCTCAGTCGCTGTAATAGCTTTTTACCTTTTTGTCGTCCACAGTCTGACTCATGATAGTCCGTACATTAACGTCGCCATCTTCCGGGACCGGAATTTCGCCGTCGGGTTGGCGTTGATTTTCATGTTCGGCGTCGCCGTGTTTTCAAGCCTGTTTATCCTGCCGGTCTTTTTGCAGAAAATTCAGGATTATCCCGTCCTCGCGGCGGGGTGGATGACGTCCGTTCGCGGCGTTGGCACCATGATCGCGATGATGATGGGTGGATTCCTGGCGGATCGGCTGCCGCCTAAATATTTAATTCTCATCGGTGTCGTTTGTGTCGGCGCCGCTAATTTTTTGATGACCACTTGGACCGCAGATGTGGAAAATTTGGAAATTGCGTGGCTCACCATGTTGAGCGGGTTTGGCATGGGGGTCATGTGGGTGACGCTGACGACGGTGACTTTTTCAACCCTGGCGCCTGAATTCCGCACGGAAGGCGCGGCGATGTTCGCACTCATTCGCGCCATCGGCGCCAGTCTCGGCACCTCCATCATCGTCGCGGTGATCGTGCGATCCTCGCAAATCAACTATATTGAGTTGCGCGATCACATCACCCCATTCAACGACCCCTTGCGTGATGCAATGCCTGCTTGGGATTTGAATACAATAGCGGGGCTGGCATCGTTGCAAAAACTCATCGTCACGCAAGCTGAAACAATCGCTTATCTTAACGCCTTCGCGTTTCTGGTCGCTGTCGCCGTCGCAACAGCGCCGTTGATATTTCTGTTACGTAAAACGCGCTAAATTTCACTGCATTGGATTTTGTCTCGGCGCTATCCTATCCTTCGCGTTACATTTACCACTCGGGAGATATCCACCATGAGCAAGGCTCTGTCCGGCGTCCGCGTTATCGACATGACCCACAATCAAGCGGGACCCGCCTGCACCCAAATGCTCGCCTGGCTGGGCGCAGACGTGATTAAGCTTGAATCACCCAATGGCGGCGATGTCGCACGGCAAATCATGCGTGACAAAGACGGCGACGGTTTATTTTTCCTGGTATTGAACGCCAACAAGCAAAGCCTAACGCTTAACCTCAAGACCGTTGAAGGCAAGGTCTTATTCAAGAAATTAATCGCGGAATCCGACGTCCTGGTGGAAAATTTTTCGCCCGGGGCGCTGGACCGCTTGGGACTTGGCTACGACGTTTTAAAAAAAATCAATCCACGCCTGATCTATTCGACTGTCAAAGGCTTTGGCACGTACGGCCCCTACAGCGATTATAAAAGCTTCGAACCCATCGCCCAGGCCATGGGCGGCGCCATGAGTGCCACTGGCTTTCCCGAAAATCCACCGACCTATGTATGGCCCGCAATTGGTGATAGCGGCACCGGCATGCATTTGGTGATCGGCATTTTGGCGGCGTTGGAACAACGCCACACCACCAATCGCGGCCAATTCGTGGAAGTCTCCATGCAGGATGCTGTGGTCAATCTTATGCGCGTTTCCCTACGGGACCATCAACGCTTCAATGAAGTGCAACCGCGCAAAGGAAATCAATTGGGCCAATTCGTGCCCGGCACCACCTATCCCTGCCATCCCGGTGGACCCAACGATTACGTTTTTATCTTTGTTCAACAGCAAATGTGGCATGGGTTTCTAAGCGTCATGGACCGGTTTGATCTGGAGGAGGACCCTAAATTCAGCACAACCGAAGCGCGGTGGGAAAACCGCGACGAACTGAACGCCCTTATCGAAGCCTGGACCCGGCAGCACAACAAACACGACATCATGCGCAGACTCGGCGAAGCTGGCGTGCCCAGCGGCGCTTGCCAGGATACCGGCGAGGTGCTGAAAGATCCGCATTTAATCGCCCGGGAAATGATCGTCGATGTCGATTACCCGCCCCGCGGGGAATCCTATAAAACTGTCGGCTGCCCGGTCAAATTATCGGATTCCCCGGCTGAAATTTCGCGCCCACCCATGTTGGGCGAACATACCGACGAATTGTTAGCTAGATTGTGCGGCGTCGACCTGGACGACCTTGCGAAGCTACATGAGGATGGCGTGGTTTAAGACTATCAGGCTCGCCTACGCAACGGCCTTTACCTTGCACCGCCTCTGATCTGTGCCATAAATATGCCCAAACAAGAATCTCATTCGACCCAATGGAGGTAACTGCCGATGTCATGGCAACCGGAACTCGACGAACTCAAACGGCGCGAAGAATTCGCGGAAAAACTGGGCGGCGAAATGCGCGTACAACGCCAAAAGGACGGTGGCCGTTACAACATTCGCGAACGTATTAAGTTGCTCGCCGATGACGGCTCCTTTCGTGAACTCGGTAAAATTGCCGGCATGGCCGAATACGACGGCAAGAACGATCTGGAAGACTTTGTGCCTTCCAACTTCGTGTTCGGTCGCGCTAAATTGAATAATCGACAGGTGGTTATTGGCGGCGACGACTTCACGGTGCGCGGCGGGTCTGCGGACGCGACAATCAAAGAAAAACACACCACGTGCGAAGCCATGGCGAACGAACTACGCTTGCCGCTGGTCCGCCTCGTCGAAGGTTCCGGCGGTGGCGGATCGGTTAAAACAATTGAAACCAAAGGCCGCGCCAATGTGCCAGGCGTCGTAGGTTGGGAAACCGTGGTCGCGAATATGGGGTTGGTACCCCGCGTCGCGTTGGGACTCGGCTCTGTCGCGGGTCTGGGCGCCGCTCATCTGGCGGCCTCGCACTATTCCGTCATGATCAAGGACAAATCGGCAATGTTTGTCGCAGGCCCACCGGTTGTGGAGCGCATCGGGCAAAAATTGACCAAGAACGAACTGGGCGGGTACAAAATCCAGCTTCGCGCCGGCGCTGTCGACCATGCGGTCAACACAGAAGAAGAAGCCTTTGAATGCACCAAGACATTCCTGTCCTATTTGCCGCAATCAGTCCACGAATTGCCACCACGAGGCCCGCAGGAAGACGACCCAGACCGCCGGGTTGATTGGCTGATCGACACCATTCCGCGCGACATTCGCAAGGTCTACAAAATGCGTCCCATTATCGAAGCCGTTGTTGACGAGGGTTCGTTTTTTGAAATGGGCCGACAATACGGCAAATCAGTCATCACCG
Organism: Alphaproteobacteria bacterium; assembly: GCA_028822585.1. GTDB lineage: Bacteria > Pseudomonadota > Alphaproteobacteria > UBA8366 > JABJJH01. Next base: position 13,677 of record JAPKDL010000064.1, read on the forward strand.
GCTTCGCCCGATTGGATGGCTGGCCGGTCGCCTTGATGGCCAGCGATCCATTTTCCTATGGCGGCTGTTGGACAGCGGACACGTGCCGCAAAGTCACTAAGTTTGTCGATTTGGCGGAAACCTTCCATTTGCCAATTGTGAATCTGTCCGATTGCCCTGGCTTTCAGGTCGGCAAGGAAGCCGAACAAAACGGCACCATCAAGGAAGGTGTTCGGGTGATGAGCGCCATTTGGCAAACTACGACGCCATGGTGCACCATGATTATTCGTAACGTGTTCGGCGTCGCAGGCGCGGCGCACAAAGTTGGTGGCCGATTCTGCACCCGTTACGCCTGGCCCTCGGGCCGTTGGGGGTCTTTGCCACTAGAAGGTGGCATCGAAGCCGCCTATAGCGCCGATATCGCCGCCGCCGACGACCCGGACGCCAAGTTGGCGGAAATAACGGATCGGTTGGAAAAATTACGTTCGCCCTTCCGATCGGCCGAAACATTCTGGATTGAAGAAATCGTCGACCCGCGCGATACCCGCGCGTTGCTCTGCGACTTCGCCAATACAGTGGCACCGTTGCGCGACACGGGTCCCTCCCTCCACGCCATGCGCCCTTAATCCGTTTTAAAGCGTGGCGGGTTTGGAGCCCATGAGGCGCCCCATGATGAAGGCTGGTATAATCGCGGTGAAAGCAATCACGGCGAGGATGGTGAAGCCGTCCTGAAACCCGCGCGTGCTCGCTTGGGCGAGGATGATTTCACTGAAATAAAGAACCGCGCCGGGTTCCTGTGCCATTTTGGGTACGCCTGCTTCGCCCAAAACCCGCACCACCGTTTTCTGAAGTTCCCGGGCGGTTTGATTACCGCTCGTCTGCGCGGCGGCGAAGGCGTCGCCGTGAAAGGGTATGCGCATTTCCAGGAACACCATGACCGCATTCGCCCCCAGCGCGCCGCCCAACTTGCGTGTGAAGTTGATCGTGCTCGATCCTTGATGGACTTCCGCTGATGGCAGCGAACTAAGCGCCGTCGCGTTGGTGACAGGGCGCGTGAAGGCAGACCCGAACCGCATGACCAAAGTGAACATGACCAAGGTCCAGAATGGCGTATTGACGTCCATACTGGCCATGAGCGCAAAGGACACCGCATAGAACAACAACCCGGAGAACACTAACACTTGGGCCGGCAGGATATCAGCCAGCCGTCCCGAAATTGGAAACAGAATCAACATCGACAATCCTGCGGGGATCAACATCAAGCCTGCCGCCAGCGGCGTATATTGCTGTATCTGCTGGACGAACAACGGCAACATTACCGTCGACGCCAAAAACGCGCATTCGGTGAAAAAAGCGATCAACGCAGCGGACGTGAATTGCAAGTTGCGAAACAAACGCAGATTCACCAACGGATCACGACCGTAAAGTTGTCGAAAAATAAAGGCTCCGCCCCCCAAAATTCCGAATAGAAACAGCAGTACAATTTCATCCGACACCCAACCGAGCCGCTGTCCATAGCTGAACCCTAACAAAAGCCCGATCAGGCAAACGCACAACAGACCGAAGCTGACAAAATCAAACCTTGGCCAGGTTTTGGGAAAGTCCCGGCTGGGCATGAAAATGTTGCCCAGCACCAGCGCGATGAACGCCGTCGGTAACGCGAGCAGGAATACATAGCGCCAGTTGAAAAATTCAATCGCGAGCCCGCCCATTGCTGGCCCCAATGTTGGTGCCAACACCATCCCCATGGAGAAAATACCCATGGACAAGCCCTTGCGCCCCACAGGAAACACCGAAAAGACCAACGCCATGGCCATGGGCTGCAAAACGCCAGACGCCATACCTTGAAGAACACGGCCCATCATGAGCGTGGCGGCGTCCTGCGCCAGACCGCTTATGGCGCAACCGATCAAAAATATACTCAACGCAATATTGCTGCAAAGGCGCTCGCCCCCTGCTTTAATCAGCCAAGCGCTCAACAACATGCCCAAGGTCTGGGATGCAAAATATCCCGTGGATAGAAGCTGCGCCTGATCCCTGCCCAGGCCAAACGTGCCCATGATATCGGGAAACGCAACATTCACGGTGGTGCTGGCCAACCCGCCTGTCATCGCCCCTGTAATGCAGGTGCCCGTCACCAGCCAGCGGTAAACGGGTCCGTATCGAGCGAACAGGTCGTCAATGCTTTCAGAGGCCACGGGGGTACGAACACCTTTGATGAATTTTGCGATCAGGGATGCGTAACTTTACCTGCTTGACCCAGTTTGTGACAATGGCCGAAAATTGGAGGCAGTCCCATGACCTATCACGTTTATATCACGGTATCCGGCGAAGGGCGTATCGCCCGGTTTTCCATGGACGAGATCACGGGAGCGCTCACACCGGGCGAAGACGTCGCCTTGTCTGGTCGGCCCGCCTATACCGCCATCGACCCGTCCGGGAAATACATGTATGTCGCGCGGAAAGAAAATTTCCGCATCACAACGTTCAGCATCAACACCACAAGTGGCGACCTAACAGAACTGGGGACGGTCTCCATCGACGCCGACCCGGCATATATATCTACCGACGCCACCGGACGCTGGTTGTTCTCGGCGTCCTATTTTAACGGTTATGTCGGTGTGCATCCGATTGAGCCAAACGGCGTCGCCACAAACCCGCCTGTGGAATGGCTGACCACAGGTATGCGAGCGCATTGTATCCATGCCGATCCGTCGAACCGATTCGTGTTCGTCTCCCATATCTTTCGAGAAGGCGCGCCAAACGCCATCTTTCAGTTTCGTTTTGACGCCGCCACCGGTGCCTTAACGCCAAACGATCCAGACCGCTGCGCGCCCAAAGGCCCCGATGGCCCCCGGCATTTTCGCTTTCACCCAACCAAAAACATCGTCTATGTCTCGAATGAACAAGGATGCAGCATCACTGTCTACGCCATGGATCCGAATGCGGGAACACTGTCCCCCCTGCAAACGATTTCGACGCTACCTGAAGACTGGGCAGGCGAGAGCAAATGCTCGCAGATTCGTTTAACGCCCGACGGAAAATTTCTCTATGCGCCCAATCGCGGGCATGACACCATTGCGGAATTCGCAATAGATCCGGACACTGGCCTGCTAACTGCCATGGGACGCGCCATCGCCGAAAAAAACCCTCGCGCCTTTGAGATTGATCCTGCCGGTCGCTTTCTATTATCGGCGGGCCATGCATCCGGGCGCCTTGCCGTCTACAGTATCGACGAAAACGCTGGCGGCCTCACGCGCACGGCTACGCATGAGCTGGGCGACGTCCCAATGTGGGTGACTATTATGGAAGCGTCGAAACCACTCCAGGCTCACGCTTTTAGCGAATAATCAGCGCCTTTCACTAACAACGGTAAAAACGTAAACTCCGGTGCCTTTACTCCTGAGGATTCTCAACCCCCGTGCCATCCGACTTCAAGACTACCGACACCGCGCCGTTCGATACCATCGACGTGCTATTCGACCGCTACGGGCCAATATATAAATGGCTGGTGACAGTGACAATCATGGTCGGCGCCATGACTATGACCCTGGGCGCAACGACGGTGAATGTCGCGTTTCCCGACATCATGGGCGCGTTTGGCATTGGCCGCGATCAAGCGCAGTTAATTTCAACTGGATACTTCGCCGCACAAACCTCCGGCATGCTATTGAGCGCGTGGTTAATCGGCGCGTTGGGGGAACGTCGAACATTCACGTTGGCGGTTCTCGCCTTCCTGGCCGGCTCGGCGATGAGCGGCGTCGCGACCAATTCGGAATCGTTATTGTTTGGTCGTGTCCTGCAAGGGAATTCTGCTGGAATCATAATGCCCCTGGGCATGTCCGTCGTTTTTCGTGTCTTCCCTCGTCACCAAAAGGGCCTGTCCATGGGTATTTTTTCCATGGGCAATGTTTTGGCGCCGGCGTTGGGTCCGGCATTGGGCGGATTGGCAATCGACGCGTTCAGTTGGCGTTATATATTTTTGCTGACCATTCCCACCGCGATCATTGCATTAATTATGGGCAATCTGTTTATGCCCAGCAGGCCCGCACCAAAAAAACTGCCAACGTTCGATTTCCTCGGCTACGGAATGCTTATTTCCGCGCTGGCCGGATTATTGTTAGGTTTCAGTCACGGTCACCGATCAGGTTGGGGCTCCGGAGAAATCATCGGACTTTTCTCAATCGGAATTGGCGGCGCCGCTGGATTTATTCTTCGCCAATTATACGGTGCCAATCCGTTGGTGAATTTGCGTGTGTTTGCAAACACAAAATTCACCGCAGCCGCGTCTATCGGATTTTTTACCGGCTGCGCCATGTTTTCCTCGTTCTTCCTACTGCCGCTGTTCACTCAGCAAATACAACATTTTACCGCTCTCAACGCCGGTTTAGTTATGATTCCGGCAGGTTTATCGTTGATTGTTCTATTTCCACTTGCTGGGCGATTATCTGACATGATGCCCGCCTACATCATGATTTACGCAGGCATGATTATATTTTCGATCGCATTCTATTGCCTTTCCACAGCCGACGTAAACACACCGTT
>JAPKDL010000065.1 GCA_028822585.1 Alphaproteobacteria bacterium
CAACCATCGCTATAGACGATGCTGCCAGGCACAGTCTTGTGCGCCATGATCGGGAACAAAGTTGCCGACGACGCATCGGGAATGATCTTCGTGTAAACCTTTCCGCCACGCTTGAGTAAGCTAAGTACTGGTGTTTTCCCCGCACCCCCCATCCTCGACGGCCCTTGCGGTTGCCGCCAAAGTAACTCTCGTCAACCTCGATTTCACCGTCGAATAACGCCTCGCCTTTGGCTTCCAGTTCAAGCGCCACAATCTCCCCTAAGCGATGGAAATAATACGCCGCCGTTTTACGATTAACCCCACACAACGCCGCAGCCGTTCGCGCCGTCGTGCCGGCAACAAAATGCTGCGTACGGCGGGCCTGCTTATACTTGCTGACCCGACTCTTTCTCACACCATCCTATGTAACACCTGGTCAGCGTTGTTTGGGACAGCTCCTACATGAATTAGGCCGGTCTCGCATCATTTTGTCGCGTTGTGACACGCCATCGGCGGTTCGCGTCAGACAATTACTAGGGATCTCGCTGTATCAAGGGCGCCACATAGATTCAATGTTATCCGGCACCCACAAAGACACACCCATTCCACGGCCCCAATACCCCCGGGCCAGAAGGCGTTAGACTCAAAAAATCGCTTTAGTCTAGTTTCGCGGTGCGTGCTTGTTAAGAATTCTCTGTAAGGTCCGGCGGTGCATTTTTAGACGCCTCGCCGTTTCCGACACGTTGCGTCCGCATTGTTCGAACACCCTCTGGATATGTTCCCACCGCACCCGGTCCGCTGACATCGGATCCTGCGGCGGCGGCAAAGGCCGTTCTTCTTCGATTAACGCGGCAGTAATCTGGTCGGCGTCAGCCGGTTTAGACAAAAAGTCAACCGCGCCTGATTTTACCGCTACAACAGCCGCCGCTATATTTCCGTAGCCGGTCAGCATGACGATGCGAATGTCAGGCCGCACACGTCGAAGCGCTTCGACCACTTCCAGCCCATTGCCGTCCTCCAACCGCAAATCAACAACGGCGTAGGCGGGCGCTGCGCCCGCCGCATCAAGGCCCTCCGCGACACTCGCCGCCGTGGAGACCACAAAGCCACGGCTTTCCATCGCGCGCGCCAGACGATTACGCAACGGCGCGTCGTCATCAACAATCAATAAAGTCTGGTCGGCTACGCCGTCCACTTGCTGCACCTGTTTCCCTCCACTTACCTATCCATAGGCATGTCGCCGATGTTCCGATGTTCCATCGCCGCTTCAAATCTTTCACGAGACCAATGTATAACAACCTCCGCGCCGTTGCGATTCCGAAATTCCAACGTTGCCCCGCCACGTTCCAACAACGTTTGCGCAATGAAGAACCCGAGACCCATATGTTCACCACCGCGCGTGGACATATAAGGTTCGCCAAGAGACGCAAACACAGCGCTTGAAAACCCGGGCCCATCATCGGACACCGTCACACGCACCGTTTCATCATTCCAATGCAACCGCAGTTCAACACGCGACCGGGCAAACTGTACGGCGTTTTGTATCAGGTTTCCAAGACCATAGGCCAATTCCGGTGTATCGTCTGCGGTCGGTTCAGCGTGCGAATAATCATCTTCATCTTCCGTTTCAATCACCACCACCTGCACAACGCCGTCACTATGATAAGGGTTACCGGCGCGTTCCAGCAAGATCGACAACGGCGCGCGCGCAAACGCTTGATGTCCCGCGATATGGCGTTGGTCCAGCCCCGCCAGAATATCGCGGCATCGGTCCGATTGGCTCATCAACAACGCAACGTCTTCCGCAATTTCACTGTCCGGCGGAATATCGCGGGACAGCTCCTTGGCGACCACTGCAATTGTCGCCAGGGGCGATCCCAGCTCATGCGCCGCCGCCGCCGCAAGGCCGCCCAACGCCGTCAGGCTTTGTTCCCGGCCCAACCGCAGCCGCGTTTCCGCCAGCGCGTCCGACATGCGCCGCGCTTCATCCGCCACCGACCAGACATAGGTGGCGATGAACACGGACGCCACCGCCAAGGCCGTCCAAACCCCCAACGCATAAGCGCCCGGCAGCTGAAATTCATCGGGGCCCCACGGCAAGGGCGCATGATAGAGCGCCAAACCGGTAATGCTCGTCACCGCCAACATCATTAATACGATGGTCGGCCCCCGTGATAAAATTGTGGCGGAAACCGTCACAGGGGCGACAATCAAAATAGCGAATGGATTTTCCAACCCACCGGTCAGATACAGCAACACACTCAACTGCAGAATGTCAAAGCCCAGCAACAACATTGAATCGCGGTCACCTAACCGTGCGTGCATCGGCATACGGACATAAAGCAAGATGTTGGACAGTACCGACGCAGCGATCACCGCCAGACACGCCGTCAAAGGCAGGGTAAATCCAAGGCCAAAATGGACCAGCAACACAGTGACCGTTTGTCCCGCAACAGCGATCCAGCGAATCAGCACAAGCGTGCGCAAGCGCAAGCGCCCACGCGTAAACCGGTCGGAAGAGGCCGAATGACCCTCTTCAAACCGCGTTTGGCTCGCGTCATTGAGACTCATCGCCCGTGCTCCCTTTTCAAATAAACCCGTTCGGCCCATAGTTTCATCGTGACAGACACAGACTTCATAATCACCGTCTCCGGGTTAACGAAAATATTCGACGGAATTACTGCCGTCGATAATACTAGCTTTTCCATTCGGCCCGGCACAACAACAGGTCTGTTGGGCGGCAATGGCGCTGGAAAAACCACGACAATCGCCATGTTATTGGGGCTTTTGACACCAACCCAGGGCCAAATTCGTATCCTAGGTGAAGACATGGTCCGGAACCGTCATCGCGTTCTGGAGCGCCTTAATTTCTCATCTCCTTATGTCGACCTGCCCAAACGCCTAAGCGTCCGTGAAAATCTCAATGTCTATGCCCGGCTCTACGGCGTTCTCGACAGCCGCGCCCGTATCGCCGCCCTAACGGAAGATTTCGCCCTGGGGGCCTTTCTCGCCAAGCCCTATGGTGATTTATCATCGGGACAGAAAACGCGCGTCCTGCTCGCCAAGGCCCTGTTGAACAAACCCACCGTGTTGTTGATGGACGAACCAACCGCCAGCCTAGATCCAGAAACGGCTGATTGGGTGCGCGCCCGATTGGAAACCTATCAAGCCCAAACCGGGGCGACGTATTTTTTAGCCAGTCACAACATGGCGGAGGTCGAGCGACTCTGTGATGACGTCCTGATGATGCGGGCGGGCGCGTTGGTCGACCAGGGATCGCCGACCCAATTGATCGAACGCCATGGTCGCCGGGATATGGAGGAAGTGTTTCTGGCAGTGGCACGGGGCGAGACGGCGAAATTCCAACAATCCAAGACGCCGTCATGACCGCGTATGGACGTATCAGCGCACTTATACTGCGCTACCTATATCTATTGCGAAGTTCCTGGCCGCGTCTGATCGAAATGCTGTACTGGCCAATCATGCAAATGATCATTTGGGGGTTCATATCCCGCCACCTGGCCAGCAGCTCAGTCTGGGTGGCGTCGGCGGCAGGGGTGTTTATCGCCGCTGTGTTGTTATGGGATGTTCTGTTCCGGGCACAAATCAGTTTTTCCCTGTCGTTTCTTGAAGAAGTCTGGTCGCGCAATCTGGCGACATTGTTTATTTCACCGTTGCGACCACACGAACTGGTCGCCGCCTTGATCAGCATCAGCCTGATCCGAACCTTGGTCGGCATTATCCCCGCCGCGCTGTTGGCGATTCCGCTCTACCACTATTCCATCTTCGAACTCGGACTGCCGTTGTTGGCGTTCTTCGTCAACCTTCTGGTGTTGGGATGGGCCATTGGATTGTTTGTCATCGCGTTGTTGCTGCGGTTCGGGCAGGGTGCAGAAAGCCTGTGCTGGGTCACCATTTTCATGATGGCGCCGATCAGCGCAATTTATTACCCCGTCGATATTTTACCGGACTGGCTGCAAACCATTGCCTGGATGGCACCGCCCGCCTATGTGTTCGAAGGCATGCGGGCGGTTATGTTCGAGGGGGTGTTCCGATTCGATTTATTCGTCGGCGCAATCGCCTTGAACCTGGTGTATCTCGTCTTGGGCGGGTGCGCATTTTTGTACAGTTTCCACGTGGCGCGACGGCGCGGGTTGTTGTTGAACGTTGGCGAATAAGTCTGAAGGTTAAGCTGACGTGGCGACGCCCGCCTCCGCAAAGGTCGCCATGCCTGTGTGACAGGTAATTGCCGCACGCAACACCAGCAACGCCGTCGCCGCGCCGCTTCCTTCGCCCAAACGCAGCCCAAGGTCCAGCACCGGCACCTTGCCCATAGCGTCCAGCAACAGCGTATGTCCCGGCTCCACCGAACGATGCCCGACAATGCAATGATCCAGCGCCGTCGGGTCGAGCCGAAACAACACCGCCGCCGCCGCACAACAAGCGAAGCCATCCAGAATAACCGGTACCCGCGCCATGCGCGCCGCCAGCACCGCGCCGCCAATCGCCGCCAGTTCCAAACCGCCCACCCGGCGGAGCGCTTCCAGCGGATCCTCAAATTCAGAGCCATGTAACGCGATAGCCTTCGCCACCACCACCGCCTTAAGCGCCACGCCCGCAGCATCTACACCTGTACCGGATCCAACCCAATTCTCTGGCGCGCCGCCGAACAGCGCACAGCTTAACGCCGCCGCGCTTGTAGTGTTGCCAATCCCCATTTCGCCCAGGCACAACACATCAACGCCGTCTTCGACCGCCATCATGCCATACGCCATCGCGCGGGCGCAGTCCCCCTCGCTCATCGCCGCCTCAACAGTGAAATCCGCGGTCGGGTGATCTAATCCCATTTCATAAACCCGCAATTCCGCATCCGAAATCGTACAAAGTTGATTGATCGCCGCACCGCCGGATTGAAAATTGGCCACCATCTGCGCCGTCACCGCCTGGGGAAACGCCGACACACCTCCAGAGGCCGCCCCCGGCGCCGCCACACCGTGGTTGGCGACAAAAATTGCGACACGCGGACGCCCCAGTTGAATCGGATCCTTGCCCTGCCACGCCGCGAACCAGCCCGCCAGCTCCTCCAACCGCCCCAAAGATCCGCCTGGTTTGGTCAGTTCTGCGTTCCGCACCGCCGCCGCCGCCCGCGCTAATTCATCCGGACCAGGCGCTGATTTCAAGATATCGCGCATGTCATCAAACGTGGCTTCTTCGGCGGGCATGGAAAGTTTCCAATCGTCAGGGATAATGTGCGAGATTTTACACGGGCGTAAACGCGTGAACTATCGTATATCTGAATTGTAACACGCTCGCAAAGCCGCCGACTGATTTCCAATGACCGATTCGCAACAGCCATCGCCACAACACGCCACGTCACGAAGCCCCGTTCAGGAATTTCGCACCGCCACAGCGTTCTTGACGCGACTGCACGTTGGTGGCGACGATACCGCGATCTCTCGAACCTGTTGGGCGTTCCCGGTGGTCGGCGCAGGGGTTGGAGCCTTTGGCGGCGGCATTTTTTTTCTCAGCCTCTGGCTGCCTTTGCCCCCTCTTGTCGCGGCGCTTGTCGCAGTAACGGCGATGATCGGCCTGACCGGTGCCTTACACGAAGATGGCCTGGCCGATACCGTGGATGGGTTCGGTGGCGGTCGCGATGCGAACCGCAAACTTGAAATTATGCGCGACAGCCGGATTGGCGCATTCGGGGTTCTAGCGCTGATCCTAGGCGTTGGATTGCGCGCCGGGTCAGTGGCGAGCCTCGCCGAGATAGCCCTCCCCGCCTGGATCGCCGCCGCCGCCATTTCACGCGCCACATTGCCCGCCCTCATGGCCGGCTTGCCACTGTCCAGCGCATCCGGTTTGGCGGCGAGTGCGGGCCACCCTAGCCGACGCGACATCATTCTTGGGAGCCTTATCGCCATTGTTGTCGCCGTATTGGCGTTGGGTATTGGGCCCGGAATCGTCGCGTGCGTCGTTACGGCGGCAGCGGCGTTTTGTGTCGCGACACTGGCCCGGCGACAGATTCACGGGTATAATGGCGATGTCCTTGGCGCGGCTCAACAAATCAGCGAAATCGCGGTGCTGCTTTGCGTCGCGGCCCTAAATGGTAGAGGTGTTCTGTGACTCTTGAAACGCGGTGGTGGTGGGTTCGGCACGCCCCGGTGCCCACGGGGCAGGGGATCGTGTACGGCCAACTCGACCTGCCCTGCGACTGTGATGACCCCGCAACTTTTCAGAATTTAGCGCAAACCTTGCCGCCGGACGCCGTTCTTATCACTAGCGATTTGCGGCGTACGGTGGAGACCGCATCCGCCATTCGCAACGCCGGGCTGAATCTACCCGCGCCAATCAAGGAAAGAGCCCTGCGCGAGCAAAATTTTGGCACCTGGCAAGGCATGACACATACTGACTTCGCGGAGCTCCCCGACGCGACGCCACATCGTCATTGGCGGTCTGCTGCGTATCTTCGCGGACCGGAAGGCGAAAGTTTCGCCGATGTCGTCGCCCGCGTGGCGCCCGCCATTGACCGACTGACCGCCGAACATGCAGGCGCGGATATTGTCGCGGTCGCTCATGGCGGCACAATCCGCGCCGCGCTGGCGGTGGCGTTGGGACTGGATCCAGAATCCGCCCTGTCATTCGCCACGGAAACCCTGTCACTGACCCGGCTGGATCATATCGCCGATGACCGCGACGGTGCTTCCTGGCGGGTATCCACTGTTAATTCCCGAATTATTGATTTCCCGACTGTTAATTCCGGGACTGGCAAGACGTTTGAGCGCGATCCATGAAAAGTACGGAACAACTTTTAAACCCCCTCGTGCTCGTGATTCTTCTTGGCGTGGTGGTTTACGTCATTGTTTTCCTGAGAGCGCGCAAAGCCAAGGCGACCGCATTGCGCGCCGATTATGACCTCGCTTACGCCTGCATCATTGAATCACTTGCCAAGGCGTCAGATGAATTTCGCGCAAAGTTCCATGATCTGGCGACATTCGACGACTCTATCGATTTACACCTTGTCCGATTTGGATTGTTCAACATCGGCCATGGGGCGATTGAAATCGACAATTTTCGGCGTCCGATAAAGCTCACCTTCACTGGCGGTGCCGAAATTTTATCGGCGACATTCGGCGAAGCGCTTAAATCACCCCCGGCCACAGCCACCCCCGAAATAGACAGCAATTCGGTTACCTTGGCACCCTTTCACATCAATGGCGGCGGGACAGTTATTTTCAACCTTGTCGTCCGCGGCGATCCAAGTCGGCACGTCATTGACAGCAATATCGACAATTTTGACGAAATTCGCCTGTTTGGTTAAACGAGAGCCTAAATAAACTAAAAACATGCCTTCACCAAAATCAAACCCCGCAACAACCCAACGACCCCTTTCGGCGCGGATCCGTTACAAATTGATGTATCGGCTTATCGTGCCGATACTACGATCCAAGAACCCGCCGGAACATGCCGCGCGCGGCGTATTGGTTGGATTGTTGGCGGCGTTAACGCCCACGGTCGGCCTGCAGATGCTGATCGTGCTGGGCGTTTGGATAGTGGTGCGGGCCGTCCGCCCGGCGTGGGATTTCAACCTGATTGTCGGTTGCTCCTGGACCTGGGTCACCAACATTTTCACGGTCCCGCCGATTTATTTTCTGTTCCTGGTCACAGGCCGGGTGATGATGGGCCAATGGGACGACATTGGCGGCTACGGTGAATTCAGTGGGCAAGTCTCCGGCATGCTGTCGTTGCAACTCGATTTTTTTGACTCACTGTGGCTTTACACCGTTGAACTGTTCCGCGTTTGGGGCCTCCCAATGTTTGTGGGCAGTATCCCTTGGGCCATACTCGGATCCTGGGCGGGGTACCGATGGAGCCTTGGCTTGTTGCGCCGGTTCCACGCCCGACGCCATGATCGCGCGGCGCCGGGAAGCACGTCATCAAGCGGCTGAAAAATAAGCTGCCGCGCGCTGACCAGGCTCTCATGTCCAGACTTTTGCGTTGCCTAACCTTCAGGCACACGCTAGGGTTTTACATATTTATTGGCATGTCCGGCGGTCGATGCCGGGTTTTCGAATGGGGGAACTTTCATGAAGTTTGGCATCTTTTACGAATTACAACTTCCACGCCCGTGGAAAGAAGGCGACGAACAACGTCTGTTCAACAACGCTCTGGACCAAATGGAGTTGGCCGACGGGCTTGGCTTTGACTATGCCTGGGAAGTCGAACATCATTTTCTAGAAGAATACTCCCATTGCGCGTCCCCGGAAGTCTTTTTGGGCGCGGCCAGCCAACGGACAAAAAATATCCGCTTGGGTCACGGCATCATTCAGCTCACCACAAACCACCCTGCAAGGGTCGCGGAACGCGTGGCATCGCTTGACCTGTTGAGCAATGGCCGGGTTGAGTTCGGCATGGGTGAAGGCGGCAGTCTTACCGAATTAGGGCCGTTCAACCGTACCATCGAAGAAAAACGTGCCGTCTGGGAAGACGCCGTACGCGCGGTAATGCCGATGTTCAAGGATGGCGGGTTTGAATATGACGGCCCATATTTCCAGTTCCCACTGCGCAATGTATTGCCAAAACCGGTGCAAAAACCGCATCCTCCCCTCTGGGTTGCGTGTTCACAATTACCCACCATTGAAATGGCGGGCGAGCGGGGCATCGGGGCCCTCGGCTTTCAGTTCATCAGCGGCGACGCCGCACGCGCCTGGGTGCACGCCTATTACAACGCCTTCACCAAGCGGCAACAAAAACTGACTGAATACCAATCCAATCCAAACATGGCGTTGGTCAGCTATTTCATGTGCGCGGAAACCGACGAAGAAGCCCGCAAACGCGCCGACGGCATTCCGTTTTTCCAGTTCGCGTTGAAATTCTATAGCGCCGACCGGCTGGGCAAAGACCGCAATCGGCCCCCGCCCGGAACCATTGATTTATGGGCGGAATACGAAGACTGGAAACGAAAAAATCCGGACGCGCACTCCCGTGCCTTGTCGGGCGGATTAATCGGGTCGCCAGAAACCATCCGCAACCGTCTGCGAAAATACTCGTCGTCCCATGTCGACCAGATCATCCTGTTAAACCAGGCTGGCAAAAACACCCATGAACATATTTGCGAAAGTCTGGAATTGTTCGCCAAAGAAGTCATGCCCGAATTTCATGACGCCGAAGCGGAACACCAGGAATGGAAGCAAGGGGTCCTTGCGGGCGATATTGAATTAGATGAAATCGACACCACGCCTTACACGTCACGGTTCAGCAAAAATTCAGTGCAGTTGAAGCCAAATGCCGCAGCAGGCGACGACTGACCGGCAACATTCACCACCGACCTCGCTTGCATGATAGACATTGTATATAGCAGGGTGGCGGCGTAGGTTCACCATCAGATACCGAGACAGGGAAGGCCGGTGTAAATCCGGCGCTGCCCCCGCAACTGTGACGGCGGGATCGGAACAAAACGCCACTGGCGGCTTAAATCGCTGGGAAGGTTGTTCCGCTCTTAATCCGCCTAAGCCAGGAGACCTCCTCGGTCGATTTTAACCATGGCCCCTCGGGTGGAGGACCGCGCCATTATTGACTCGCCCCGCGACTCGATAACCGCTTTGCCGCCTATCACGCTGATCCTGGGCGGCACGCGCTCAGGCAAAAGCGCCCATGCAGAATCCTTGATCACGCGCGGCATTGGCATTCATTGGAATGACGCCCTGTATATCGCCACCGCTCAAATTGGCGACGCCGAAATGGCGGTGCGCATTCACGATCATCAGACGCGGCGCGGCGCAAATTGGATAACCATCGAAGAACCTCTCGCGTTGGCCCGCACCTTGCGCGAAGAAATTTCCGCGCGGCGCCCGGCATTAGTCGATTGCCTGACCTTGTGGCTGACCAATGTCATGCTGTCTGATCATGACCCGTACAAGGAGGAGGCTGAATTAATCGGCAGCCTCGCCGAACTTCCCGGGCCGGTGGTCTTCGTATCCAACGAAGTCGGCTTGGGCATCGTGCCCGACAACGCCTTGGCGCGCGCCTTTCGCGACCACGCCGGGCGACTGAACCAACACATCGCCGCTGCCGCCCACCGCGTTGAATTTATCGCCGCCGGGTTGCCGGTGACGCTCAAAAACGAATACCCTTAAACTAGGAACCAAATTTTCATGGCCACTCGAATTCCCACAACCGTCGTGACCGGCTTTCTTGGTGCCGGAAAAACCAGCCTGATCCGCCACTTAGTGGAGAACAACAACGGCAAGCGGCTGGCGTTTCTCATTAACGAATTCGGCGATTTGGGCGTCGACCGCGAATTGCTGCTGGGCTGTGGCATCGAGGGATGCGACGAGGACGACGTGGTGGAGCTGGCGAACGGCTGCATCTGCTGCACCGTCGCCGATGATTTCACCCCGGCGATGGAGGCGTTGTTGGACCGGGAAACACCGCCCGACCACATCATAATCGAAACATCCGGGTTAGCGCTGCCTAAACCGCTGGTCGCCGCCTTCAACTGGCCCGAAATCCGCAACCGCGTCACCGTGGACAGCGTTGTCACCGTGGTTGACGCCGCCGCCGCCGCCGCCGGGCTTTTTGCCGATGACCCGGAGGCCGTTCAAGCCATGCGCGAAGCCGACCCAGCCCTGGACCATGACAACCCGCTCGAAGAAGTTTTTACCGACCAATTGGTCTGCGCCGATGTAATCGTACTTAACAAGACGGACTTGCTGGGCGACGAGGCTTTGGCCACGCTAAACACAGACATAGCCGCACAGGCACGACCCGGCGTCACCGTCCTACCTTCCGCCCATGGCCGCCTAGATCCTGCCGTGTTGTTGGGGCTCGAACTGGAATCGGAAGCCGAAATCGACCAACGATGGTCCCATCATGACGACGAAGGTGATCATGATCATGATGATTTCGAAAGTTTTTCGGTTGATCTAGGCGTGGTGCCCGATTCCAGCATATTGGAAAAACGCCTCATTAAATTAGTCGCTGAACACAATATTTTACGCATAAAAGGATTTTTGAACCGACCCGACCGTGACAGACGGGAAATCATCCAAGGCGTCGGCCCGCGCTTTCAACGCTATTTCGACCGGGATTGGGGCGCGGATGAAGCGCGCCAGAGCCAATTGGTCATCATCGGCAAAACTGGACTGGATCAGCGCGCCATCACCCAGGCGTTGAACGCCACCATAATGGCCCACAAGCCCTAATGCATTTACTCGCCGCCCAACCAGGTTTGATCGACGACGGATCGGAAGCCGTCGATTTAGGTCAAACCCCTGGCGACATCGTCATATTGAGCGCCGCCGACAGTGAAATCGCCGCCCTGGCGGCGGCGCAGGAGCGGCTGGCTGCAAATGATCCCCAGGTACCCCGTATTCGATTAGCTAATTTGATGAAACTTGGGCACAATATGTCGGTCGATTTGTATCTCGACGCGGTTATCGACGGCGCCAAATTAGTGATCGTTCGTTTGTTGGGTGGACGTGGGTATTGGCCCTATGGCGTTGAACAGATCACCGCACGGTGCCGGGCGTGCAATATTCAGCTGGCGTGGCTGCCGGGTGACGATCACCCAGATGCGGAACTGACAACCCTATCAACCACACCGCCAGACGCAGCACATCGGTTATGGCAATATTGCGTCCAGGGTGGTCCCGCCAACGCGCGGTCGTTTCTGCAATTCGCCGCATCTTTAATCGGCGGAGACACTGACTGGCGTGAACCGGCACCATTGATGCGCGCAGGTCTGTATTGGCCGGGCCAGGATGACCCTGATTTGACAGATTTACCAGCCCGGGCCGACCGTCCGCGCGCAGCGATTATATTTTACCGGGCGTTAACCCAAGCAGCCAACACCGCCGTCATCGACGCATTGATTGACGCCCTGGACAATTGCGGCCTGAACCCACTGCCAATATACGCCGCCAGCTTAAAAGACCCTGTCGCCGCCGAAATCACCCGCGAGCTCCTCCGCGTCGCCCCACCGGATGTGATCCTGAACGCAACCGGATTCGCGCTGTCGAGCCCTGGCGCCGAAACCGCCAAAACCCCTTTTGACGATTCCGATTGCCCGATCCTGCAGGTGGTGTTTTCTGGCGGCGGTGAAGAAGCCTGGCGCGACGGAACCCGAGGCCTATCGGCACGCGACATCGCCATGAACGTCGCTCTACCCGAAGTCGATGGCCGCATTCTCACCCGCGCCGTCAGTTTCAAAGGAAAAGCGCGGCGCAACGCCTTGGTGGAAGCGGATATCGTTGAGTACCAACCCGTCGCCGACCGTATCGACTTCACCGCGCAATTGGCCGCCGCCTGGGCGCGCTTGCGCCGCAAACCCGCACAAGACCGGCGCGTCGCCATCGTGCTGGCCAATTATCCCAACAAGGACGGGCGCATGGGCAACGGCGTCGGGCTCGACACCCCGGCGGGAACAGTGAATGTCCTGGCGGCCATGGCGGATGCCGGATACCGGGTCGACGGTGCCCCGAAAGATGGCGCGGCGCTGATCGAACGCTTGGCGAAGGGACCAACCAACGCAGGATGGCGCGGCCGCATAATCGAGGAAACTCTGTCTTTCGCCGATTATCAAATATTCTTCGCCACCCTGCCCACTGCAGTTCGTGCTGCTGTGCTGGATCGATGGGGGTCACCGGAATCGGACCCGTATTTTATGCAGGGTGCGGTTGATTGCGGAGCTTTCGCCATTTCCGCCTATCGATGCGGTGGGGTCGCCATCGGCTTGCAACCCGCGCGGGGCTACAATATCAACCCGGTCGCGTCGTACCACGACCCGGCGCTGGTCCCGCCGCACAACTACCTCGCCTTTTACGCCTGGATGCGCAACGATTTTCGCGCTGACGCCGTTGTACATATGGGCAAGCATGGCAATCTGGAATGGCTGCCCGGCAAGGCGCTGGCATTGTCGAGTGAATGTTTCCCGGAAATCGCGCTGGGCCCTCTGCCGAATCTTTATCCCTTCATCGTCAACGACCCCGGCGAAGGCTCTCAGGCCAAGCGGCGCGCCCAGGCGGTCATCATTGATCATATGACGCCGCCGCTGACTCGTGCGGAAAGTTACGGACCCTTGAAGGATCTGGAGCAATTGGTGGACGAGTATTTCGAAGCCGCCGGGCTGGACCCACGCCGACTAAAAGTCCTGGGTGCCCAAATTCTGGAGCTCGCGCAATCCACCGGGCTGGACAAGGATTGCGGATTCGATGCCAACGCCGACGAAACGGGCGCGCTGGCCGCCTTGGACAGTTATCTATGCGAGTTGAAAGAAATGCAGATCCGCGACGGGTTGCATGTGTTTGGCGACTCGCCCTCGGGCGCCCAGCTCGTCGACTTATTAGTCGCCTTGGCCCGGTCACCGCGCGGCCAAAACCAAGGTCAGGGGGGCCAAAAACAGGACGCCTCCTTAATTCGCGCCCTGGCGGCGGATTTTTATCTCACCTTTGACCCGTTGGATTGCGACATGGGGGAGTCCTGGACCGGATTGCGCCCCGACGCCTTAACAGGTGACGGTCTCTGGCGCACTCAGGGCGATACGGTGGAACGTCTGGAACAAATGGCGCAACGTATTGTCGCGGGAAACGCCGATGCGCCCGGCCCCGCATCCACAGCTGTTTGCGCCTTCATCGACAAAACGCTGCGGCCCAGTTTAGCGCGGTGCGGGCCGGCTGAAATCGATGGATTGCTGCGCGGTCTCGACGGCCGGTTCGTGGCGCCCGGACCGTCCGGCGCGCCAACGCGGGGCCGCCCTGATGTATTGCCGACGGGCCGCAATTTTTATTCCGTGGACACAAGGTCCGTACCGACCCCCGCCGCCTGGTTGTTAGGATGGAAATCCGCGCAAATGCTGGTCGAACGTCACGCCCAGGACTATGGCGGTTGGCCCGCGCGGTTGGCGATCAGCGCGTGGGGCACGTCAAACATGCGCACCGGCGGCGACGACATCGCCCAAGCCCTGGCGTTAATTGGCGCGCGCCCCACCTGGGATTCCGCATCACGTCGCGTCACCGGATTCGAAGTTCTGCCACTGGATATATTGGACCGGCCCCGCGTTGATGTCACGTTGCGCATCTCCGGGTTTTTCCGTGACGCCTTTCCCGGTCTCATCGATTTGTTCGATTCCGCGACACGCGCGGTCGCCGCGTTGGACGAACCCGCCCGCGATAATCCATTGGCAGCCCGCGTAGCGACAGATACGGCGCATTTTCTTACGCAGGGGCTGGACGACAACGCCGCTAAGGTGCGCGCGGGCGCACGCGTGTTTGGATCCAAGCCCGGCGCATATGGCGCAGGTTTACAGGCCTTGATCGACGAACAAGGTTGGGAAACCCAGGACGACCTGGCGCGCGCCTATGTCGCGTGGGGCGGCTTCCGGTATGGCGCGGGCGCGGACGGCGAGGCCGCGCATGGATTGTTTGAAAGCCGGCTGCGCGACGTGGACGCCGTGGTGCACAACCAGGACAACCGGGAACATGACTTGCTTGATTCGGATGATTATTATCAGTTCGAAGGCGGCATGACGGCGGCGGTGAAAAGTCTGTCCGGGCGCCGACCCGCCATTTACCACGCCGATCATTCACGGCCCGAAACGCCAAAAATACGCACCCTGGAAGAAGAGATCGCCCGCGTGGTGCGCGCCCGCGCCGTCAATCCAAAATGGATCGCAGGCGTCATGCGCCATGGCTATAAGGGTGCCTTTGAAATCGCCGCCACCGTTGATTACCTGTTCGCCTTCGCCGCAACCACGCATTGCGTTGCCGACCATCATTTTGACGCTGTCTTCGACGCCTATATCGGCGACGATACCGTTCGTCATTTTATTTTGGAGGCAAACCCGGACGCCCTTCGCGAAATCGCCGAACGATTGATAGAAGCGCAAACACGCGGTCTATGGCGGCCCCACCGCAACACTGCGTTTGAAATGTTGAATAGCCTAAACCACGACACGCTGCTAGATACGAAGACGCACTGACAATAGGAGACATCGATGAAAACCGCCGGAATGACCGAACAGGAAATAAACGACCGACATGCGGAAAAGATGGCCAACAAAAAAGCCGCCCGCGACAAAATTCTAGCGAAGAAAACTCAGGAAAAAGGCCTGCTGATGGTCCATACCGGCAAAGGCAAGGGTAAGTCGACCGCCGCCATGGGTCTGGCGATCCGCGCCATCGGTAACGACATGAAAGTTGGCGTCGTCCAGTTCGTCAAGGGCGTTTGGAACACTGGTGAACGAGTGGTGCTGGACAAATTTCCCGAGCTTTGCACCATCAAGGCGATGGGCGAGGGATTCACCTGGAATACCCAGGATAGGCAACGCGATATCGACGCCGCACGCGCCGCATGGGATTACGCCAAGGAAATTATGGCCGACCCCGCTTATAAGGTCGTAATTCTCGATGAACTAAATATAGTATTGCGCTATAGTTACATTCCACTGGATGAAGTCTTAGAAACGTTGACCCACAAACGCGCTGATTTGCATGTGGTCGTGACCGGACGCAACGCGAAACAGCCACTGATAGACCTCGCCGACTTGGTGACGGAGATGACGGAAGTAAAACATCCGTTTCGCGCAGGCGTTAAAGCACAAGTTGGAATTGAGTTTTAGCACATTGTCGAATCACATCGTGATATTATGGCGGAGAGCTTCTCATGAAGAGTGTCACCCCAGTTTTACTGGCTTTGTTTTTAGGCGCTACAATGTTGGTGCCACAATCAGCGTCGGCCTATTCCGAGGGTCAGGAGCTGGTCGACGAAGCCACCATTACGGTGAAGAAACTAATGGCGGAACCGGACATTGCTCCGCATCTTCAAAAGTATGTTTCGAAAGCCAAAGGCGTTCTTATTTTCCCGAACCTGCTGAAGGCGGGATTCCTTTATGGCGCGGAAGGCGGCAGCGGCGTTCTGCTTACCAGGGCCGCGAACGGGCAATGGAGCTACCCCGCCTTTTTTGCCATGGGGTCGGCCAGTTTTGGCCTACAATTTGGCGGGCAGGCGTCCGAAACCATCATCATCATCATGTCACCAAAGGGGCTAACGTCGATTCTGGCCCATAAGGTCAAAGTCGGCGCTGAAGTGAACGCGGCCGTGGGGAACCTCGGCGTCGGATTTGAAGCTTCAACATCAACCGCGCTGGGCGTGGACATGATTACCTATTCGATCAGCAAAGGGGCCTTTCTGGGCGGCGCGTTGGAAGGCGCGATCATCGAACCCCGCGTCACCTTGAACCACGAATATTACGGCAGCACCGGCGCCGCGACGCGCGCGATTCTTCTAAACGGTAAATACGGTAACCCAAAAGCCGATCACCTTCGCCAAACGCTGGCGACGTTAAAATAAACCCACAATAAATTTCATGACCCGCACACCTGCCCTCATGATTCAAGGCACCGGTTCGGATGTCGGAAAGTCATTGCTAGTCGCCGGGCTGTGCCGCGCCGCAGCGATCCGGGGTCTGCGGGTCCGGCCCTTCAAACCACAAAACATGTCCAACAATGCCGCCGTCGCCGCAAATGTGGGTGGCGCCGGATTTGGTGAAATCGGACGGGCCCAGGCGCTACAGGCGCGGGCGTGCGGCGTCGCGCCCAACATTCACATGAACCCCGTTCTGTTGAAACCGCAAAGCGAATTCGGCGCCCAAATCGTTGTGCAAGGGTCGGTTATGGGAACGACGACGGCGCGCAATTATCACGCCCTCAAACCCACCTTGCTGCCAAAGGTGCTGGACAGCTTCGAACAGCTTTCCGTCGATTCTGACCTTGTGCTGATTGAAGGGGCGGGCAGTCCAGCGGAGGTCAACCTACGCGACGGCGACATCGCCAATATGGGGTTTGCCAGCGCCGCTGACACGCCCGTCATCCTCGCCGCCGATATCAACAGGGGCGGCGTCATCGCCAGTCTAGTGGGCACCCATCATTTATTAACGGGTAGCGAACGCCGGCGGATCAAGGGGTATTTGATTAATAAGTTTCGCGGCGATAAGGCGCTGTTTGACCCCGCCCTGCCTATCATTAAAGCCCACACGAACATGTTATGCCATGGGGTCGTGCCGTGGTTTGAAGACGCACGGAACCTGCCCGCCGAAGACGCCATGGCGCTGGACACCGACACCACAGCGACCGCACTGAGCCACACCCTGCACATCGCGGTTCCTCGGATAGGCCGGATGGCGAATTTTGACGATTTGGACCCGTTGCGGTCAGAACCCAACGTTTCGGTGTCGCTCATTCAGCCGGGCGCCGTCATTCCCGCCGAGGCTGACGTCATTTTATTGCCAGGATCAAAATCAACGCGCAGCGATCTTGACGCATTGCGAACCCAGGGATGGGACATAGATATTCATGCCCATGTCCGGCGCGGCGGCGTGGTGGTCGGGTTGTGCGGCGGCTATCAAATGCTGGGCCACAAGGTCGCAGACCCATTGGGCATAGAAGGGCGGCCGGGCGAAACGCCGGGGCTTGGTCTTCTCGATATCGAAACGATCTTAGGCGCGGCCAAGACATTGCGGGAGGTCAGCGTCTGCGACCCGGCCACCGGCGCGGGCGCGCGGGGGTATGAAATGCATATGGGCGAGACATCAGGGGCAGGCACAGCCAATCCCATGTTGGCAATTCCCAAGGGCGACGCTGCAAAACCCGACCGCGGCGCGATGTCGCCGGACAGCCGTGTGATGGGTTGTTATGTCCATGGCCTATTCGCCGCCGACGCCTATCGGGCGGCATTTTTAAACCGCATCCGGTCGGGTCATTACGCAGCCACCGCCTTTGAGGCGAGTATTGACGCAACGCTTGACCGACTCGCCGCCCATCTTGAAGAACATGTCGCGGTCGATCGGTTGCTGGAAATCGCCGGACTCTGAACAGAATCAACCGAATTTGCCGTCAAGACCGGCCAAAACTCACAAGCAAACAGACCGTATCCCAAAACCTACGCCAAGGCGGCGCGAAGACGCGCAGGATCGCCGCTGCAATAACACATACATACGCAGGCGACCGTAACGCCATTTTCGCGAATAACCCGGCCCCCATGGCCCAAGGACGCCC
>JAPKDL010000204.1 GCA_028822585.1 Alphaproteobacteria bacterium
GCTATCCGTTGCTGACGTTGTTTCACAGTCTTTTGCGGGGCATCTGGCACAAGCTTTTGGAGGAACATCCTGCGGCCAGCCTGGCGCGCGATTTGTTGTTCCGGCGTTTCTGTAGCCTTGAGTCATCTGGGGATACTCCTGACGCAACGACATTGGACCGTTTTCGCCAACAACTCGTGCAATACGATTTCTGGGAGAGGTTTCTGGAAGAGGTGAACCGTCAACTGAAGCAGCGCAATCGGGTCAGTCCAAGGTTGTGGGCGGAAGCGGGTTGTATGTGAAGCAGGACAGCCGGAGCCGCTTAAAATCCACCTATGGCTATTCTGTGCATACCGGTGTTGATGAGAATGGCTTTATTCATCGCCAGACGGTGACGCCGGGTCAAAGGCATGATAGCCAGGAGCGCAACACCCTGTTGTTGAGGATGGAGAGCCAGCTATATGCCGACGGGGCCTATAGTTCGGTGGAGACCCGAGAGACGCTGGCCCGATTTGGTGTTGCCAATTGCATGCAACGGAAAGGCTAGAGGGACCATCCCTTGTTGGTGAGCTATCTCGAACGCAATAAGGAAATCGCCGTCACCCGCAGCAGAGCGCCCGTTTGCCACCGACAAACGGAAGAACCGACGTTGCGGCTATAAAATCATGTCATACTAACAAACTTAACGCTCTCGAGCCTAAAAAGACCCTTATGTGGTGGTCTCGTATAAATATTTTAATACCTTGTCCGCCATCGTGAAGATATAATCCGACGTCGCCGTGAGTCGTTGACGTTAGAACGCTTAAAAATAATTTTCGGGATTAGAGGAATTTGATGACCAGCAGACCAAGTGTGACTGGAACCGAAGACGTGTCCCCCGTGATGAAGGGGCACGGCTTCGATGTTCTATCCGTAGAAGCGTTCATGCGTGAAAACGTGAAGAACTTCAAAGCGCCGCTAAGCGTCGGTCAGATCGTGGGGGGTATGTCGAACCCCACGTTCATGCTGCAAGATGATGCGGGACGCCGTTATGTCTTACGTAAAAAGCCGCCTGGGAAACTTTTGCGATCTGCGCACGCCGTGGATCGGGAATTCAAAGTGATCCGCGCGCTGGCCGACACGGGCGTCCCGGTTCCTGCAGTCTACGCGTTTTGCGAAGACGAATCTGTTATAGGTCAAGTATTCTACATCATGGAGTTTGTACAAGGTCGCGTCGTACGAGACATGGCGTTGCCGGATTACGACCCGGTTGAACGCGCGGCGCTTTATGATTCGATGAATGAGGTGCTGGCGTGTTTGCACGGTATCGATTTCCCAAGTGTAGGCTTGGGAGATTTTGGTCGTGTGGGCGGGTATATGACCCGCCAGGTGGATCGTTGGACGACGCAGTACAAGGCGACGCAGACTGACGATTTACCGGCCATGGACGCGTTGATGAAATGGCTGCCGGACAACATGCCGGACGATTCGGAAACGGTCATTGCGCATGGTGATTTTCGTATGGAAAATCTAATTTTTCATCCAAGAGAATCCCGCGTGATTGCTGTTGTGGATTGGGAATTGGGCACTCTGGGAAACCCGCTATCGGACCTTGCCTACAATTGTTTGCCCTATCATATGCCCGATCCTATTCGTGGCGACCTGATCGATACGGATTTTGCGAAATCTGGCATTCCGTCAGAGGAAGATTACGTCGCCGCGTACTGCCGCCGGACGGGACGCGACCCAGTCGACAATTGGTCCTTTTACATGGTGCTGTCGTTGTTCCGGATGGCCGCCATTATACAAGGCGTTTATTATCGGGGCGTGCAGGGAAACGCACCGTCCCCCGAAGCAATCACCAACCGCGACCTGCCGGGGTTATGGTCTCAAAAAGCGGTAGATATTTTGGAGGCTTAGGTCAGCCTTTTACGCTCGCACGGTAATTATGTTGGCGCAGCTCCAATCGGGCGATTTGCTGCCGGTGAACTTCGTCCGGACCATCGGCGAATCGGAGCGCGCGCATGAGTGCCCACATATAAGCCAGCGGGAATTCTTGGCTCATGGCGCCACCACCATGCACTTGCATCGCCCAATCGATGACCTGAAGCGCCATGTTTGGTGCCGCAACCTTGATCATCGCAATTTGTTGGCGAGCCTCCTTGTTACCCAGAGTGTCCATGGCGTAGGCGGCTTTTAACACCAACAACCGGCACATATCGATGTCGATTCGGCTTTGGGCGATCCGTTCCTGAGTGACGCCACGATCTGCAAGCTTCATGCCCCAGGTCGTTCGCTCTGTCGCGCGTTGACACATCATTTCCAAGGCGCGTTCCGCGACGCCGACGATTCGCATACAGTGATGGATACGCCCGGGGCCAAGCCGACCTTGCGCAATTTCAAACCCGCGCCCTTCGCCCAACAGGATGTTCGAGGTGGGGACTCTGACATTGTCGAAAATGACTTCGCCATGGCCGTGCGGCGCGTCATCGAACCCCATGACATGCAACATGCGTTTGACGGTCACGCCCGGCGCGTCGCGCGGGACGAGTATCATCGATTGTTGCGTGTAAGGCTCGCCGTCCGGGTTGGTTTTTCCCATGACGATTAAAATTTTGCAGCGCGGGTCGCCGATGCCCGACGTCCACCATTTATGGCCGTTGATGATGTAGTGGTCGCCATCGCGGATAATGCTAGTTTCGATGTTCATGGCGTCCGAGGACGCGACTTTGGGTTCGGTCATCGCGAAGGCGGAACGGATGTCGCCCGCCAATAACGGCTCCAACCACTCCTGTTGTTGTTCAGGTGTGCCGTAGCGGACGATGGTTTCCATATTGCCAGTGTCCGGCGCCGAACAATTAAAGACTTCCGGCGCCCAATGGACGCGCCCCATAATTTCGCACAATGGGGCGTATTCCGTATTAGTCAGCCCTGCACCATGGTCACTTTCGGGAAGAAATAAATTCCACAGACCTTCGTCTTTGGCTTTGGCTTTCAAAGATTCGAGAATGGGCACGACAGCCCAACGGTCGCCTTCCGCAACTTGTGCGGCGAATACTGGTTCGTTCGGATAAATATTGTCCTGCATGAACTTTTTAACGCGGAGGCTCAACTCTTGTGTTTTTTCCGAATATTCGAAATCCATGTCACGTCTCCTTTGTCGTAGCGGGGCCTTCAAAATGTTGACGGTTGATCCTTACGGTCTTTACGGTTCGCTTCAAGGACTATTGTGTCGCGGGCAGATGTCTCGTTTGACCAATTTCGATATGGGGTTTGAAAGCATGGCACGGCTTTTGTTTGTGTTGACGGTTTTTTTCATTAGCGCGACGCCTGTAGTGGCGGCGGCTGAATTAGAGATGGGTATGGCCGCGATTCGATCCGGCGATTATCCGGCGGCGCTGTTGGTGTTCCGTCCGCTCGCCAAGCAGGGTGACGCCCGAGCGCAGTATCAACTCGGCCAAATGTACAGCCAGGGGCGTGGGGCACCAAAGGATTATGAGCGGGCTGCTGAATGGTATCGGAAAGCGGCGAAGCAAGGGCATGTGGAGGCGCAATTTGACCTGGGTGCTTTATACAGGCGGGGGGTGGGCGAACCCCATAGTAATGAACTTGCAGTGAAATGGTGGCGCAAAGCCGCGGATACCGGAGATTCGGTTGCGCAAAGTGCCTTGGGCGACATGTACCTTAAAGGCGACGGGGTACCACGCGATATCGTGCAGGCGTATAAGTGGTATATGCTGGCCATGCCGCGCAGCGCCAATGGCCGGGTGCAATGGGGTGCGAT
>JAPKDL010000205.1 GCA_028822585.1 Alphaproteobacteria bacterium
TCTGCGCGAGTACGGGCAGCAGGACGTACAACATGTCCACCAACCCGTCATGCAGGGCGTGGGCACTGCCGCTGGTGATTAATGTTCGGCGTTGATATTTAGGCTGGGTCATACACAGTCTGGATCATCGAGAACGGGACCGTTTTCGACGTGGAACCATTCGGTGTCGGCATCACTGCCATCGTCGTAACGCAGCATGACGCTCTTGCCGTTCCGGTCGAGGGCAGCGAAGGGGTGGTGCCACACATTGGGTTTGTACATTAGCCCTTGGTTTGCGGTGCCGATAAAGGTCAATGCGCTGTTGATGTTCGGGGTTCCGTCGTCCTTGGTGGGGCAGACAAGGACGGCGTAACGGGACATTTCTAGGGGCACAAAGGTTTGCGAGGAATGCGGATGGCGTTCCAGCCACTCGACCGTTAAGGGCAGCGGAACGGGAAGGGGTCGCGAAATGGAGACATTGAGTTTTGCGTCTGCGCGAAAATTTTCCATGGGGGCGGCAAATGCGTCTCGGGTTCCGGGTTCGCCTTTGCCAAGGTCAAAGACAGCGCCAAACGGTGCGAAGGCGTCGGCGGTCAACGGGACGGGGGTCAAAATTTTTGAGATTATGGAGGTCATAATGTGTCAGCTTCCGGGCTTGTTTAGGGCATCTGTGAAGATCGCCAGGGCTTTTTCCAAGGTTCGGCTTTTGTCGATGGTTTCGCGGGTTTCCTCTGCGATGGGTGTACGGTCCAACAAGCGAAAGACATCCGCGGCGCCTTCGTGAAACCCTGGCGGGAGACCTGCGCTTTTAAAGGTCGCGGAGATTTCCTCCATTTCGCCGATCCAGCGACCGGCGTCGACGGGCAGCCGCGGGACCATGCTGCGCATTTCCGCCATGACATTGGGACGACTGTCTTCGACTTCGGACATATAGGCTTCGGTCAGGCCAAACGTCTCTGCCGTTACCAGCGCCGCCGTGTAGAGTGTCCATGTACCCTTGGTGATCGCTGCGTAGCACATTTTCATCGCCGAAGCCTGACCAATTTGGGGGCCGAGCGCATTCACAGCGATCCCATGGCCGTTGAGATCCTCAAATGCTTCAGCGTCTGGGCCTGACACATAAAACTGTGTAGATCGATCTTGTTTCCCAGGTGGGAGGCCAACGATGCCTGCGTCAATATACGCGGCGCCAGTAGCAGTGATGACGGCGCCAATGGCCTTCGTCGTATCGGGGGATATGGCATTGCAATCCGCGTAGGTTGGCGTCTGACCTGTTGCGCGCATCGCTGCGGCGACCTGTTCTGCCGTCGCCATGGCGGCGGCGGGCGGCAGGATTGACAAGACGATGTCAGCGTCGCGAACCATATCGTCCAGGCTCGGCGAAAGCTCAAATCCACCTGCTTCGGCCAAACCCCGGCTACGTTCGCTACGCCCTAGAAGACAGGTAATAATGCGTCGTTCGGATTGGCGAAGCGCGCGGCCTACCGCGTGCCCCATATCGCCAGGACTCAAAATGGCGACTGTGTTGAAACGCATAATGTTATCTCCCCGAAAAATGATCTGTTGAGGAGAAACAATAAAGCGCACGCGGTGTTCCCGCCAGCATGCTCTTGATTGATGGTAGGCCCTGTCGGCGGGGAGACGAACGGTCACGATGGTGTCAACGCCCAGTTGACTTTGCAGGTTGAGACTGCCGGCCTTGCAGCATTGGCCATTTAAACGGCGTGCGCATCCCTTTAAATGGCTTTAAACCCCTGTCTCCGCTAAAATACGTTGCTAGGTGGAAAAGTGATGGTGCAGCGGCAGCGGTCTAACTATCGCGGTCAACGAACAAAATCTTAGAAAAACCTTATTATGGCCTTATTAAGATTAAAGTCATGCTTGGGTTATTTATCTAATACATTGATTTATATTATAAATATATATTCTTATCTTATAAGGAAAAGTGACCAAGCACTATGCTGGAAACACACGGCGCTGGTTGGGTCTTAAACGAATTTATCATGACACGAATATAATAAATCTCAGCCCTATCTCCGAGACTTATGCGGAGGTTACTAATTACAACTGTTTTCGCCCACTGGGGAAGGCGGGCGGGCCAGAAACGCGAAAGCGGCGGCGATCACGGCGGACCCTGCGAACAGACTTAACGATGTGTTGTAATTGTCTGACAGGTCCCGAAAAACGCCCGCAATGAGGGGGCCGGATGCTTGGGCTAAGACTTGTACCGGTAGGGTTATACCACGAATGGCACCGAAATTTCCGCGTCCGTAATATTCTGCCCAAATGACGGGCAACAAGGTCAAAATTCCGGCGATGCCGAATCCGAACAGACCGGTTCCCACAAAAGCCTGCCAGGGCGCGGTAACCGTCAATAAAACAAGGGCGCTCAACGACATCGCAAGCGCGCCGATGCACAACCCCAGTCGGGCGCTGTATCGGCGAGCGAATAAGCCGAACAGCAACCCGGACAGCGCGCCGATGATGGATTGGACGCTGACTGCGCTGACCGCCACCAGCGGCGACAATCCCCGTTCGACCAAATGCGGGATTTGATGCAGGCTGATCCCTGCTTGAACGGGGAAAATGAATACCGTGAAGCCCATGATCAGCCACAGGGAGGGCGTGCGGAGCGCCTGGGCCCGGGTGAAGTTGGGTTCGACAAAGGGTGGTGCAGGGGAGGTGCTGGACGGCGAGAGAGCGGAGTCCGGGTCGGGTGTTAAGCCGATATCTTCGGGGCGGCGCACCATCAACAACAGGTTCGGTGCGACGCCGAGAGTGAACACAATAATAGCGATCATAAACCAGCCGTTGCGCCAACCGCCCTCGTTCATTGCTGAATAAGCGATCACGGGCATGGCAGCGAGACTAAGGCTGAAGACCACGTTGATATAGGACATGGCTTGTCCACGCAGTCGTACGAACCATTGCGCCACGGCGCTGGAAATTCCGATGTCGAAAGGGCTCGCAAATGTCATGCGCCCGATGCAAAAGGCGATGTAGAACCAAATCAGGGAATTTGTGTGCGACAACGCCAAAGCGGCGCAGCCAAGCACCAGCGCCGCCAGTGTCAAAATCACGCCAGAACCGCGCCGGTCCGCAAGTACGCCAATGGCGGGCGCGCTTAACGCCGCCAACAATCCCCCCAAAGACACTGCGCCTGAAAATTCCGTGCGCGACCAACCGAATTCATCGGACATGGGCGTGACGAACACCGACAAGGTCGCAACGGCCGCGCCTTGTCGGGCAAACGCGGCACACCCAGCGCAACCGACAATCACCCAGCCATAGAAGAAGGGCAGCCGCTGCGACAGGTAGCTCGCGTATTTCGTCTGAAAGTTCATGGGTGACAGCCCAAACCAAATCGGCAGCAGTGTCAACGTGTGGTGTAGGGAGGTTGCGTGGGCCGGGATTCTCCGAAACAATGAGACGTATATTATCAGTGCTGGTCGGGGGCGGACCAAAATGGATCTCGGTGTTTTCAATATATTGCAACAATGGGGTAAGGTGGAAAATTCTCTAACCATCGTTGGAAGAAGCGGCGGGTTATTTTCTAACGGGGAATGTCAAAGCCATGACGGAGCGCACGGTAGCGATCATCAAGGAAGTGCTACCGTCGCATCTGACCTTTTATTTCCAGGTTGGCGCGGCGCCGCACGACGTCGCCGTGCATTCCATGGAACGCTGGGTTGGCGAGATCATGCCCGGTATTGAAAAAGCGAAGGGTATGCCTATTGGCGCGGTTAACGTACCTGAGCCGC
>JAPKDL010000066.1 GCA_028822585.1 Alphaproteobacteria bacterium
CTCGCGGCAAATTGATGATGGTCTTGCCCGATCACGGCATGGTCGTTGTGGCTCTGGGCGAAACACAGGGAACCCAGGCGCAAATACTCGCGCTGTGGGACGCCATTGAGATGTTCCTGCCATCTTGAATTTTACACCTTAAACCTTCCTGCGCGAAACAAAGGAGTTCCTATGACTTCACCCCGAGAAAGTGACGAATTAAACCAGGTTGGCCCCGGTACGGTCATGCGGAATTTTATGTGGGAATACTGGATGCCAGCGGCCATATCGTCGGAATTGGCGCGCGATGGCGACCCCATCCGTTTCGGTTGCGCCACTAGTTACGTCTTGGGATTTCGGACCAGCCAGACCAAGGGCAAAACGCTAAAGGACGCGGTCATATAGAGCCCAAAGGAATTGATGTAGCCAATCATCGACGCCTGGCGCGAAATTTCGCTGCTGGCCGCCGCCAATCCTTTTGTCGTGGCCAAATCCCACAATGCGGCGACTGCCGGAAAATCCATCAATGGATTGAACGGCGTGACGAATTCGATCATACGCGCGTAATTAATGCCCGTGGTGCGGATCAACACCGCCACGCTTAACGCAATGAAAATGCTGCTGCCAATATTGCGCAGGAGATGGAACACTGCCGTCGTCTCTTCCAAATGAACCCGGTCCATAGTCTTAAAAGTCGCCGTCACCAACGGCACCCAGATCAAACCGATGGAAATACCCTGAACCCAACTGGCCAAGGCGACATCCAGAAGCGTCACATTCATGTCGAACCCCGCCATATGCCATCCGGAAATACCCTGCATGCAAAATCCAATGGTCATGCCAATGCGTGGGTCCAGCTTACCAACCCACATGGACAGAAAAAACCCGACCAACGCGCCGGCACCGCGTGCCGCCACCATCAAGCCAATAATCGATTCGGGAAACCCCATAAGAGACTTCAACATCGGCGGCATCATGACCATCGGCGTAAAGTTCAACATGCCGTAAACCGTCACGATAATCAGCCCCAGCGTATAGTTGCGATCCCGCAGCAGGCGTAGATTCAGGAAGGGGTTTTGCGCCGTCACCGTATGCACAGCGAACAGATAAAACCCAAACACGGCCGCCCCCGCGGTCAAGGTGATGGGAAGGGAATCGAACCAGTCATTGCGCTCCCCTTGGTCCAGCATAATTTGCAGGCACACCACCGCTAGCGACAACGCCAGAAAGCCAACCCAATCGAACCGCACCCGGCGCCGCGCGGCGCCGCTGGGCAGGACCCACCACAACGCAGCAAAGCCAACTATTCCAAAGGGCACAATCATGAAAAACGCCCAACGCCAGTTGTACATCTCGGTCAGAACGCCGCCGAAAACTGGCCCAAACACCGGGCCAATAACCACGCCCATGCCAAACACCGCCGTCGCCATGCCATGTTGATGACGCGGATAAACGTCCAGAATAATTGCGTTAGCCAGGGGCACCAGCGGCGCCCCAAACGCGCCCTGAAACACCCGATAAAGAATGAGCGTTTCCAACGAACCGGCCATCCCGCAAAACACGGTCGCGATAGTAAACCCCATTACGCCAAACAACATGACGCGGCGGCGACCGAAATTCTGCGTCAACCAACCGGTCATCGGCGTCACCACGGCGGTCGCGACAATATTCAAGGTCATGACCCACGAAATCTGATCGGTCGTCGCGGAGAGCGTCCCCTGCATCTGGGGTAATATCACCGTCACGATCAATACCGTCATGCCATACAGCATTGTGGCGAACGTTACCGTCGCTAAGATCATAGCGCGTTGCAGCGGCGTATGTTCGGCGACGGCAACCGTGGCGGGGGCGTCGGGGGTGGCGTCGGTCATTGTGCACTACTCATGATTCAGCGGCATATTACAGGCGTATGGCGAAACTTCGATAGCCAACACGGAATATTTGATTCCCGACTTCTAGCGCGGCATTGTGCGGCGGCGTCAATTCCAGACGCAAAACTTTTGGAGAAAACTGTGGCGCTTGAAAATATACGTTGGGTGTTCTTTGACCTCGGCTGCACGCTTATCGATGAAAGCGCCGCTTTATCAGATGCCCACGACCAACTGGTCAACGCACTGTCCGAGCGTCATATCCACGTGACCACCGCTGATATTGAAAACGCGCTAACACCCGCGTGGCAGAGCTTTCAACCCAGCCCCATCATGCACGTTCTCACCGAAATGACCGGTGACCGGGATGACGCGCGCAGCGTTCTAAAACAGGTGAAGTACCAGAAATCACTGGAGACGCCTTATACAGAAACCAAGGCGTTGCTTGACGCGTTGTCGGATCGATACAAACTCGGCGTCATCGCCAATCAATCCCCTGGCACCGAAGTGCGCCTAAAATCGTACAGTTTGTCCAATTATTTTACAATTTGCCTGGCCTCAGCGGAAGAAGGTGCTGCCAAGCCCGAGCCAATTTTGTTTCACCGTGCGCTAGAACGATCCTCCTGTGCGCCGGAACACGCCGTCATGGTGGGGGACCGGATCGATAATGATGTGCGTCCCGCGAAGGCGCTGGGGTGGCGAACCATCCGCATCCTTCAAGGCCATGGGCGCCTACAATCACCCCGCGACGAGGACGACATCGCCGACCATACGGTCACGTCGCTGAATGAAATTGGCCCTCTATTCGCGCCCTAATTCTTGTCCGTCAACCATTGGTCCAGCGGCGGCACCCGTGAATCGACTTGGCGCAAATTGTAATACGGTATTGCGGGACGGTAGATGTCGAACACCCGGCGTAGTTCGCCCACCGGTTCTTCATGAACATCCACCCGAAGATCGACATGCGCGAAGGTTTTATCGTCATACACAAGCACGGCGGCGGATTGTTGCCCCCCATGCTGACCTCCCGCGTCCCGTCCCGCTTCGATGGCCTGCATCAAGCGTTCCTCCAAATCCTCGTCCACGTCGTTGTTTAAGGCTTCTTCCATGGCGTCCAGCACATGTTCGCCTTTTAATACATTACCCAACACGATGTACCCGTCACCGACATGATGCCCGGCCCAATCCCTGTTCATTTTGCCGGTGCGCGCCGCTGCAAAGCCATCATCGTCGATCACGCCCAATTGCCGGTATTCGCAATACGGGTCGGATTTCACCAATTCCTCGACCACGGCAGGTGCCTTGTACCCAATATCGAGAAATTTCAACGCCGCCCGGCCCAACCGTGGATCCGCAATGGCCATGATGGATACGGCGCCCAAGCGGGGCGCTACATGGGGCACGCGCGCCCCCACGGCCAAGGACCGAGTTGCGGTGGCGATGCCCAACATACCTGTACGCCTACATTTCGCCATCGCGGTAAACGTATGAAATTCAACGCCTGGCGGCCGTTCGATGAAATGCGATTTTTGGGGTTCATTCATGGCGCGCGTTCCTATTCAAATTCAGTAATGAAGTATTTGACCGGTTCGTCACCTAGTGCAGTGGGGCGGTGACGATGGTCGTGTCCGGCGGGAATGTGCACCATATCGCCCGGTCCAACCTCCACGATATGATCGGGAAATTCATAGCGCAATTGGCCAGATAGGATGTAAGCGCTATGTCCGGTTTCACACCAACTTGCGTTCGGGTCTATGGCGGACGGACTGCGTTCCTGGTAGCGCACCGTCATGCCCTCCAGCATATGCGCTTCCTTGACCTTCAAGGTCGATGAGTCCTCTTTCAACGGCGCTGAACTGGCGCGGAACACATAGGGGCTGCTGTTCATTATCTCATCCTTTCAAATAAATCTTACCTTAATCACCCATCACGACGCCTTCACGTCGGGGGTCCGCCGCACCGATCAACCGACCGTCCTTAATCATGATCGCGTGCAAGCCGCTGTTCAATGCACGAATTTTCACATCGTGACCTTTTGCCTCCAGCAACGGCGCAAATGCAGCGACGGGCGTATCGGACTCCAAATCCACGCGGCGACCACCTCGGCGAACCACATGTCCTAATTCCAACGCGTCCTGCGGGTCCATGTTCCAATCCAGGATTGCGACGGTAGCTTGGGCCACGTAAGTTATAATGCGACTGCCACCCGGCGACCCGATCAGAAGCACCGGCGCGCCGTCTTTAAACACAATGGTCGGTGCCATGGAACTGCGCGGTCGCTTGCCGCCTTCGACCCGGTTGGCGACCTGGCGTCCGTCGTGCTGCGGTTGACGGTCGAAATCGGTCAATTCGTTGTTCAACAAAAAACCCCGCACCATGACCCGACTGCCGAATCCTGATTCGATGGTCGTCGTCATGGATACGGCGTTTCCTTGCGCATCGCGAATAACAAAATGACTGGTGCCCGGACGTCCCGGATTAACGCTGGACGCAGACGATAACGGTGGCGCGCCAGGGGGTTGTCCAGCCTTCGCGAGGCTCGCCGCGTCAAGGTCAATCGACGACGCCCGGTTTTTCAAATATTCGGAATCGAGCAATCCTGTGACCGGCACATCTACATAATCGGAATCGGCCATATAAAGTCCCCGATCCATATAAGCTCGGTGCGCCGCTTCGCTGAATAAATGAGCGAAGTCGGCACCCCAAATCATCCCTGGAACGTCGAAGCTGCGTAATTGACCAAGGATTTGACCTATCGTTAGCCCGCCCGATGTCGGTGGCCCCATGCCACATATTTTGTAGGCTCGATAGGCTATGCAAACCGGTGTACGCGCCTTGGCGTGATACAACGCCAGATCAGTCAGGGTAATTGTATTTTCAACATTGGAGGTTTCTGCGGCGGCGGCCACGATATCAAAGGCGATAGCCCCGCTATAAAACGACTCAACGCCCCGCGCGGCGATTGTTCGGAAGGTGTCGGCTAATTCGGGATTCCGCAGGATCGTTCCCTCTGTACGAGGCGCGCCCGTCGCGTCGAAAAAATACGCCTTCGCGGCAGGATACCGGTCCAGGCCTCTCGTCTTGGCGATGGCTGTGGCCAACCGGGGTGAAATTTCGAAGCCGTGTTCCGCTAATTCAATGGCGGCACCAAACAACCCCGCCCATGATTTGCGCCCAAATTGATCATGGCCTCGCGCCAACAGGCGCAACGTTCCCGGCACACCCACGGAGTGCCCACCGGAGCGCGCCTTGGAAAATTTCATCACCGAACCATCAGGTTCGATAAATCGGTCGGGGCCTGCCCGCGCAGGGGCCGTTTCGCGCCCATCGATAGTATGCAGCGTCTGTGTCGCCGCGTCCCAATACATCAAGAACGCGCCGCCACCGATCCCCGAGGATTGCGGCTCCACTAGATTAAGCATCGCCTGCACCGCAACGGCGGCGTCAATGGCCGTCCCGCCTCGCGCTAGCACATCGTACCCTGCCTGGGTCGCGTGTGGGTTAGCGGCGGCGACCATGAAGCGTTTCGCCGTGACCGACGTTTTATCCCGCCAGCCCGACGGATGTTCCGGTGCCAGGCTTTGCGCCACAACGCCAAAACCGGACATTGCCAGCAAAACAGTGCCGAAGAAGGCGGCGCGCATAACCTTATTGGCCCAATTGGGCAATACGGTCGCGCAATTCTTCCAAGGGCGTGCCTTGCGGCACGCCACCCTCTTGCGCCAATTTATTGGACGCGCTCTGCACGATCAGATTGGCGGGCGTCGGCACGTTGTGCAGCCGACCAAGCTGGACAATTTCACCGTTCAGAAAATCTATTTCGGTGTCGGTGTTGCCGCGCAACAGGCTTTGTAACGTCGAACTGCCCACCCGCGCCTGTCCGTTCACCAGTCCGTTTTTCATGAGCCCTTTACGCCGCACCGCCATTTCGTCAAAGGATGCGTAGGCGATACCAGCGGCGTCGAGACACGCAATCGCTTCGGCCCGCATAGAATCACGAATTTCCGTGGCGATGTCGCCACTGGGGCTGACCGCGCCCAACCCATTGACGAGATTAACAAGCAGCTTGCCATATTTCCAACGCATGGTGTCGGGCACCGCCTTGGCGCTGAAATTCGATGTCTCCAGGACCGCCATGACCGCTTCAATGCGGTCATCAACCCCATACGGATAAACGCCGGTGTCGAGAATTCCAGTGAGCTTCGCCGCGTGGGTCATAATGGCCCCTGGCTCTAGGAAATCCGACGGCAGATAAATCGTCATGCCGTAAACATTGCGAAAGCGTCGCAACGCCATCAATTCATTCGCAACGCCGTTTTGTCCGCAGATCACCGGGATGTCTTCGCCTGCCGCGGTCCGCAAATCCTCCAGCGCCCCCAGCGTGTGTTGCGATTTCATCGTCATCAACACAACATCGTCATCGCGAAATTCTATCTCGTCTGGATGCCCAACAGCGAGGATAGGCAAAACCAAGTTTTCATGCGGGGACGCGAATTTCAATCCGTCGCGCTGGATGGCGTCCAAATGCGCCCCGCGCGCGATCAACACCACCTCGTGACCGCGCTTGAACAACTCCGCGCCAATAACCCCGCCAATGCCGCCCGCGCCGTATATTATAATCCGCATGTTCTCCCCTTTGATAGATCCCCGTTTTAAAGGGCGTTGATTAAGCCACCACCGGGTTTACCATGGGTATTCCAAACTTTAGCAGGAAGGAAATGGTCATGAATTCGCGGGTCAATAGGTTCGACGCCGACGGTCGGTTTGACCAATTTTTAGCGGATTATTGCGATAACGGCAAATTGGCTGGGCTTTCGGCTTTGATCTGGCAAGACGGAGAGGTCGTTTATTTTGGTGCGCACGGGTTCGCCAATCTGGAAACCCAAACGCCGATGAACCGTGACGCCGTTTTGCGCATTTATTCCATGACCAAACCCGTCGCCAGCGTCGCCGCTATGATGTTGTGGGAAGAAGCAAAGTTCGATTTGGACGACCCACTAGAAAAATTCCTGCCAGAATTCGCCAATATGGAAGTGTGTAGCGGCGGAACGGCGGACAATTTGGAAACCACGCCAGCCAACAGCGCCATCACAATCCGCCAATTGCTGACGCATACCTCAGGCATGATCCATCCGGGGTCGGATACATCCGTCCTTGGAGATATTCTTCGTGCGCAAGGTTTAGCGGGTAGCCGCAGCAAAGGAACCACCGCAGAAATCGTCGCCAAGCTGGCGTCCTTACCCCTTGGGTTTCATCCCGGTGAACAATGGCGCTACTCCATGGCGACCGATGTCTTAGGACATTTAATCTCGGTGTTGTCCGGCGTATCTCTGGACGACTTCTGCAAGACACGAATTTTCGAACCGCTGGGCATGGCGGAGACAGGTTTTCATGTCCCCGAAGCGCTATTACCCCGGTTCACCGCGAATTATGGCCCCGGCGATGCTGCTGGCCATCCCATCAAATGCATCGACGACCCCGCGACCAGTTTGTACCGTAATCCGCCGCCCCATTTGTCCGGTGGGGGTGGATTGGCGTCGACCGCAGACGACTATTTGCGCTTTGCGCGCATGTTGCTAAATGACGGTGAATTGGACGGCGCGCGCTTGTTGAAATCTGACACTGTAGCGCTGATGACACAAAACCATTTAATCCGCGACGGTCAGGATCAGGACATCGCCGATATGGGGGCCGGCAGTTTCAACAATTCGCGTTGGGATGGCATAGGCTTCGGTCTAGGGTTTTCCGTCGTCTTCGACCCCGCACGCAGCGAGTATGGCGGCATGGGCACCCACGGGTGGACCGGCGCCGCCAGTACAATGTTCTGGATCGACCCCACGAAGGATTTGATCGCCATGCAGTTGGCGCAGTTCATGCCGTCAGGAGCGTACCCGCTGCGCGCTGAATTTCGAAAAGCGGTATACGAGGCCCTCACCTAATCCTTTCGAATCCGGCCTAAGAGATACGCCGGTATCATGGCGCAGAGGAAGAAGAACACCAGCAACAGGAACCCGTCCTGAAACCCAAAAGTGCTCGCCTGCGCGTGGATCACTTCGCCCAGATAGTGCAGCGCGCCCGACGCATGTAAATCTTCGGATAGCCCTGCTTCGGTGTAGATCCGGCCAACGCCCTTCATCAATTCCTGCGTCGTCGTATTTGCGGAACTTTGCGTCGCCGTTAGCGCCTCGCTGTGTAATTGCGTCCGGGTTTGCACGAACGCCACCCACGCCGTTAACCCTAAAGACCCGCCGAATTGTCGGCAAAAATTGATCGTGCCGCCACCTGCCGTCAGTTTTTCCGGCGGCAAGGACCGAAGGGCGGTGTTCATGATGAACGGGTTGGTAAAGCTCATGCCGAAACGGCTGATGATAAAATAGGTCATGATCATTAAAAACGGCGTGTTGACGTCAGCGCCGCTCATGGGCGCGGTTCCCGCGGCGAAGAGCACCAGGCCAATCATTATGCCAATATGCGGTGGAATGGTGTCCGCAAGCTTGCCGGTGAACGGCAACGCGGCCACGACCAGCAAGGCCGACGGAAGCATGACGAGGGCGGCATCGAGCGGCGTCATGCCCTGGACCAATTGCGCGAACACTGGCACGCCATAGCCAGTGCCAAAATTTCCGACACCGAAAACAAAGGCGATCAGCGCCGTCATCGCAAATTGCTTATGTTCGAACAGGGAGACATCGATGAGGGTCGGGCGATCCTGCATTTGCGTCAATATCAAGACCGCTCCCGATAACAAACCGCCGCCGAACAGCCCCAGAATATAGCTGGATGTCCACCCTTCGCGAACGCCTTCGGTCAACCCCGTGATCAGGCAATAGACGCAAACAACCAGCAGCACATAACCGGGCCAATCGAATGGCGCCTGCTCTTTATTTCGGACCGAGGGCACGAACACCCACGCCATCAAGGACGCCAGACCAACAATCGGCAACGGCGCCCAGAATATATAGCGCCAATTGAACAACTCGATGGCAATGCCGCCGACAATAGGACCGACCGCCACGGCCAGGAATACGCCCATGGAATAGATCGCCATCGCATAGCCACGCCGTTCCACCGGAAACACCTGAAACGCGATCACCATCACCAGCGGCTGGATGACGCCCGCTGCCACGCCTTGGAGGACGCGTCCAAAGACAATCATGTTGAAATCCTGGCTGATGGCGCCGATCAGACTGCCGATAACGAACACCACCGACATCAACAAAAATCCACCCCGTTGCCCAAACGCGGACACCACCCAAGCACTCAAAAGTTGGCTGGTGACCATGGCGATATTAAACGCTGACGTCATTAGCTGCGCCTGGTCGAGCCCTACCCCGAACGCGCCCATAACGTCAGGAACGGCCACATTCACAATGGTGCCGGAAACGACCATTGTAAACGACGCCGCCATACCCGCGACCATCACGAAGACCCGATAGGATTCGCCGTAGCGTGCGAAAAGATCGTCGATCGATTCGGTCGTCGTGAAAATGGAGAGCCTCCGCCAATAAGGTGCGAGGTTCGATCTTATTGCAAAATGCGTGCTATGACACGCGGCCAGTTAAGTCGCCCTGTCACCAGCCGCGTTACACCGCTTGGGTCACCTGCCGGGGACGGTAAATTGCGGTGTGATGAATGCGGGTCAGGCTGGTCGCATCATTGGCGGTGACCAACACGTCCAATTCAACGAAACGGTGCCCTTTGTGTTCGTATTCCGCCATAACTTGCGCACGTGCGGCCAATTCATCACCTTCATGCGCCACGGCGAAATTGCGCAGCTTGCTGCCCACATGAATCCACGGACCAAGTCGCACATTTTTCCCCAGTGCCCTATTACCCATCCTTAGAATTAGACCGGGGTGCAGAATGCGTTCCTTGGCGTAAAAGCCAAGGGTTTCCCGCGCCCCATCCAAATATTCCCGGTGCTCGTCGGCACCAATAGAGGTGTGGAAAGTGCCCATGGCCTGGCCCACCACCAGATGCTCTGGTGCCGCGTCTGGCCGGTCGTCTTCGGCTGGCAAGGGCCAGGTGGGAAGAGCGCTGACTAGAGGCGCCGTCATGGTGGCGGGCATATCTGCACGGCCAGTAGCGCACAACAATTCATTCGATGTTACCGTCATCGACAAGGCGCCGTCATCTTCAAGCGTCGCGCTGGCGACGGCTTGGCGTCCGTCATAAACGGGTTTATGAAACCGCGCTTCGGCACCGCCCCGAGATAACCAATCAGGACCATAATGCGCGACCGGCAAATGAGATAAATAGGCGTAGACCTCAACGCCTGGCACCAGCCCACCTTCAAAGCCAAATTGTTTAGCCACCGTATCGTCGTGAATTTTATTTTCGGACGCCGCCGAAAGATTAAATGCGGACACTTCATGCCGTAACGCCGTCATAGCCAGGTTCCTTTGAGTCGAATGTTATATCTAGCTATAGAGTAGCGGCTTTACAGGGGGCGCTGCAAACCTTTGTCTGACAACATCAAAGTGCGAAAAAATAGATGTGCGCATTAGATTATGTCACCGACGATCCGAGCGATGTGTGCGCGAACTTACCGGGCGATTTGTGGCTGGCGCACACTTTGTCCACCAGCAAACACAGACACCTTAATTCCATGGGTTTTTTTGAGCGACCGTCTATGTTTTTTGTTTTCCGGGCCTCACGATCAAGTTTCATTTTGGGATACGGCTAAATATGATTTCTTTTTTGCTAATTTTCGTTCTTTGATTTGTGCAAAACTCACTTCTGATACAATTATATAAGTATCTTCCGTTACAAAGCTGACAATAACACTACCGAGAGATGCGCCGGCAACAATACCTGCAGCGGTGCCCAGCGAGCTCCCGAACGCTCCTGTCAATCTGCCGCCTGTAGCGCCAAGAAATGCAGATTCCGTCGACATATACTTTTAAATTTGGCCGCTGTATAAAACATTCACATCAACCAATATGCCAAAGTCATACCACTCGTCGGTTCATAACCTCGATGGATGAAATTCTGATGCGTCTAGCCAAAGAATGAATTAATACATAGTCAGACTTCCGACTTGTTACAACTGAACCTAGGATCAGATGAACGATACTCCCGCTATACCAAGTGCAAAAGATGGGTCAGAGAACACAGACACTGCGGTGCGTTCTCACGCGGAGCCGCAGGATTTGTCGAAAAAAAAGGTCCCGAAGCGACGACGACGTAATGCCTGGTGGCGTCCGAATATATCGACGGCCCTAGCGTTGGTGATCTTGATCCTGAGCATGACAGCGCGAGTTTTAGATTTGCCTTTGGTCGAACTTATTCGCGTCAAGACATTTGATTTCTATCAAGTATTGGCGCCTCGAGAAACCGAAGAAGGCAGCATGGTTGGTATTATCGATATCGATGAGAAGAGCCTTGCTAAAATTGGCCAGTGGCCTTGGTCGCGCACCACGATAGCTGACCTTTTAAATCGTCTAGCCGACGCTAAGGCGTCCGTGGTTGGGTTTGACGTTATATTTGCCGAATACGACCGCACGTCACCCGACCAACTAGCGACTACAATTCGTGGTGCCGATGACGAAACTTTATCCAAGCTAATGTCTTTGCCAAAGAACGAAGACGTTATGGCCACGGCCATGGGGCGGATTGCCACCGTAGTAGGGCAAGTGGGCGTGAACAAAGCCCTATCAAAAGGTGCTCTAACGGCATCGTTTCCATCTTCTGTAAAGGGGTCAAAAGGTGGCGACCCCAAGCCATTCTTGTTGCCCTACGTAGCATATATGGGGAACGTACATGAACTTGAGAAAGCTGCCCAGGGTCACGGTTTTTTCACCGTCGGCAATGAACCGGACGGTCTAGTGCGAAGGGTGCCGCTGGTCGCCCGAGTAGGCAAAGACATCCGCCCCGCGCTGACAGTGGAAATGTTGCGGACCGCCTTTGGCGGAAAGATGATTTTCACCAAGCAAAATCAGGCGGGGCTGACGCATGTCAGCCTTCAAACACCTCGGGGTGCCTTCAATATTCCTGTCGATGGGAAAGGGCGGATTTGGGTATATTTTGCCAAGCCCGATTCTTTTAATACGCCGAATAATACCGGTCGACTGTATGTTTCGGCCAGCGACATTATCGAGGGCCGGGTGCCGAAGGAAAAATTGGCAGGGCGCATGTTCCTGATTGGGACGTCCGCAACCGGATTACTCGATATTCGGGCTACACCCATTTCGAGCCGTTTACCTGGGGTGGAGGTTCACGCCAATATTTTGGAAACCATCCTTTTTTCGGCAAACCGAAAAGCAGCGGCACAACAGAAAATAATTGCAGACACTACAGCGGAAGCAAAAGAGCAAAACCTAAAATTAACGCTGCCAGAAATTTTCGCGCGCGCAAAATCGAAACTTAACGCTCTAACTGATGATGAATTTTATCTTCGTTCTTTCAACTACGCAAATAGTATCGAACTAGCGATCATTCTCGCCACAGGTATTTTTATGATAGTGTTTATCCCTCGCCTGGGTCCAATGCTAACGTTGATTATCATCGGTTTCGGTTGCGTAATTTTAATAGGTATCAGTTGGTATTTATTTAGGGAAGAATTGATCCTGCTGGACATTTCTTACCCTATTATAGTGATTGCCGCCCTATATGCAGTGTTAACATTCACCAATTACATACGAGAAGCAGCGCAAAAGAAACAAATCCGTAGTGCCTTTGGGCAATATCTTTCACCTGCTTTGGTAGAGCAATTAGCTGAAAACCCTGAGCAGCTAATTCTCGGGGGTGAAACCAAGGAAATGACATTCTTGTTCTGCGATGTGCGAGGGTTCACCGCCATTTCTGAACAGTTTAAGGGTAAACCGCAAGACCTGACAGTTTTAATCAACCGCTTGTTGACACCACTTACAGAATCGATACTCGCTCATCAAGGCACCATAGATAAGTATATGGGTGACTGCATTATGGCATTCTGGAACGCACCAGTGTCAGATGACCAACATATGCGGCATTCCTGTGAAGCTGCTCTTGAAATGATTGTGGAATTGGAGGCCCTGAACGCAGTGCGCCGCCAGGAAGCGGAAGACGAACACATAGAGTTCATGGAAATTAAGGTAGGAGTAGGGATCAATACTGGGGAATGCGTCGTTGGTAATATGGGCTCACAACAACGCTTCGATTATTCAGTTCTGGGAGATGCCGTGAACACAGCGGCGCGGTTGGAGGGACAATCAAAAAATTATGGCGTCACCATAATTCTTGGGCCTGAAACGGCGAAAAATGTGAATGATGAATTTGCAACGCTTGAAATTGACCTAATTAAAGTAAAAGGTAAGACGGAAGCCGTAGCTATCTATGCGCTGCTGGGGGGGCAAGAACGCGGAAGTTCACCCGAATTCGAATTGCTCAAGAAAAATCATAACAAGTTCACAGCGGCGTACCGTGCCCAGCACTGGTCTGAGGCTGAATCTGTAATGGACGAATGCATGAAAATAGCCGATGGTGAACTAGACGACCTTTACAATATATTTATCTGCAGGATCGCAGAATTCCGAGCTAATCCTCCAGGAGATGATTGGAAAGGCGTGTATGTTGCAGACACCAAATAATACTTCATTAACTCATAATTTTCGCACCTTCCCTTGTTACCAATGACTACCGTAGACAACCTGTAAATATTTTCCGACAGAAGTGGTTCGGAAAATCTAAACAATTGAGATAAGGGAACTTCAGGACTGTCACTGATATACTTTGCCCTCAACAGAAGAACCATAATGACACGACGCCTACGCTGTAATCACACACCTGTTTTTAAGTAGAAGGTTGCGCTTTCGGTCGTTCGCAGCAAGCAGGCACTTGGGGAGCTTGCCCAGCAGTTCGATGTTCATCCCAACCAAATCAAACAATGGCGCGATCAGCTTCTTGCCGGAGCCGATGATATTTTTTACCGAGAAAAAATCGCCGCCCACTGACACCCCTGTTGACGTTAAGACACTGCACGCCAAGATAGGCTAACTCACCCTCGAAAACGATTTGTCGAAGGGGCGCTAACCAAGGCGGCGTTGCTGAGCCCAAGGCAATAAAAGACCGTAGCAATCAACCTTCCATCATCAGGCAAGGCACATTTTTGGGGTCAGCCGTGGCAGTGCCTATTATAGACTAGATTCTGTATTCAGCCTCGGTTTGGCCCTCATGCGCCGAATTGACGAGCTGCATCTGGATTATCCCTTCCCCGGCAGCCCGATGTTACAGGGCCGGCTGCTTGGCGAGGGATATAAGGTTGGGCGTTTTCATGCCCGCACCCTGATGTAGCGTATGAGCATTA
The DNA here is from genome assembly GCA_028822585.1 of Alphaproteobacteria bacterium. Lineage (GTDB taxonomy): Bacteria > Pseudomonadota > Alphaproteobacteria > UBA8366 > JABJJH01. The sequence goes on from JAPKDL010000066.1 coordinate 14,134, forward strand.
AGGCGATCTACCGGCACCTTAGAAACCCAAGCCCCACCGCAAATTCTATCCTTACCTTCTGCGCAGGCAACCCGTTAGCTGATCCAATCAAGTCTGGGCCATTGACATCATCTACATTCCCATGAAGCGCTCTTTTGTGTATCTAGCCTACCTCGTGGACTGGTTCATATGCCAGGTTTTGGGGTGGCGTGTGTCCATCACCCTTGAAGTAAAATTCTGCATTGAAGCTGTGAAGGAAGGCATGCCCGGCATGACAAACCGAACATTTTCAACACCGGTCAAGGTAGCCGATTCACACCTACTGCTTTTGCCCAAGTGTTAAAGGACGCAAATATTGCCATCTAGATGGACGGCAAAGAAGCCTGGCGTGACAACGTTTTGTCGAGAGGCTGTGGCGCACCAGAAAATATGAAGAGGTTTATTTGCACGCCTATAGCAACGTTTCCGAGAACTGCGTGGCTATCCAAAAATACTTGGGTGCCTACAATTCCAAACGCCCTCATTCCGCGCTTGACGGCCAGACACCCGATCAGGCTTACTTCAATGCGCCGTCGCCAACGACGCTGGTGGCATAACAAGGGTTGAGAGCACTTATGAAACTAAGATCGACTGTGCAGACGAACCGAACCACTTCTATCAAAACATAGAGTAATCAAATGCTACGACTTTTAACAAACCTAGCGTCTAATCCATCGCTCGCATTCGAGTTGGGATATATGTCTTTGGCAGCAAATCTTTTGGCATTGGTTCCACCTATTTTTGTGATGGTAGTTTTAAATAAATACATTTCATATGGCGTTGATGCCACTTTAATCACGCTCACGTCTGGTGCAACAATTGCTATTATCTGCGAATATTTTTTTCGTAGGGTACGGTATCGCTCCGCTAAGAGCTTAAGTATTGGAGTTGACAGTGAGATTGATGAACGGGTCATTAAAAAATTAACTGAAGTAAGGTTAGGATATCTAAATCAAATTCACAGTGCGGTATTTCGGAGTGTTTTAGGAAGCGTTGATCAAATTCGACAAACATACTCGCCTACCAATATATGTACAGCCTATGATGCTCCGTTTGCAATTATATTTTTGATAGCATTATATTTTATATCCCCTTTAATTTGTTACTTAACAATCTTAATAATCATTATATTAGGAACAATCGTTCTTACGCAATTGCTTGGTTTGAGGGCATTAGTCAAAAATATAAATGCAGCAAATATATTAAAATCTCAAATAAGTAATGAAGTTATTAAGTTTGCTGAGACAGTAAGGGTGTTTGATCAGGAGGGGTATCTAAGTAAAAAATGGCTTCTTTCTTGTGAAAAAATTGAAACACTTCAGTCAAAAAATTTAGATAGACAGAATAGAACTCAAACACTAATACGAAGTATTTCAGGGATACTTACAGTAATAGTAATCTCAGTTGGCGCTGTATTAGTTGTCAAAGAGCAGCTGGATGTTGGTGCAATGATTGGTGCAAATATTTTAGCGGCTCGTGCCCTTGGTCCAATAATACAAATTCTACAACAGATTGAAGGCTGGGTAGCTGCCGAGCAAGCGCATAAAACACTAGTTGATTTTGACCGCCTTCCCGTCGAAAAACTAGTTGGAACGGAACTCACTCGCTATTCAGGTGACCTTGTGTTTCGTGATGTAGCCTTCAATTATCCAAATTCTGATATTTCGTTAATTGAGAATCTAACTTTTTCACTGAAACCTGGGAATATTTTGTGTATTTTTGGTGGGAATGGTTCTGGAAAATCGACATTGGCAAAGATGATTGCTGGGCTTATAGAGCCAAAAGTTGGTTCTATTTCAATAGACGGCATTAATTTAAAGCAATTGTCTATGAATTGGTGGAGAAAACAAATTATGTATTTTCCACAAGAGCCTGAATTTTTTGACGGGAGCATAAGGGAAAATTTTTTAACCTATAAATCTAATGTGACAGATGACGAAATTAGACAATTATTTAAAAATGTAGGCTTAAGTGAGTTTATCGATAAAACAGTCGGTGGCCTAGATCAAATAATAAATAATTCTAGTGTCAATCTATCTCTGGGCATAAGAAGGCGAATTGCACTTGCTCGCGCACTTATGTCCGACGGGAAAGTAGTGATTTTGGATGAACCTACTGTTGGGATCGATGCGTTGGGGATATCTAAAGTATATGAGATTATGAATGAGATTTCATCTAAAAATAAAACAATGATCGTATTTTCACGTGATAGAGAAATTCTTAAAGGAGCGCAACATTTTATAGATCTAGGCGATGCACCCAACTGTATTATGAGATCCATACAGGTTCAATAAGGTAACAAATGTTTAATTCACATTTATCTATAATAATAGTTTTTTTATCACTCTCCGCACTGGTGGTGTGGGCCAGCTTAGGATCAATCGATATTGTAACAACGATGCATGGGGCCGTTGCCACATCATCTAAGATAAAAAAAATACAACACCTCGAGGGGGGTATAATAGGCAGGATAATGGTAAGGGAGGGTCAAAGGGTTTTAAAGGGAATGCCTTTGGTCGAATTGGAAGGTACGGTCTCTGATGCCAATCTCAGCGAACTTCAAGCGAGGATCACGTTTTTAGGGATAGATTTGATTAGATTAAGTGCTGAAATCAAAGACCATGATGACTTAATATTTCCCAATAGTATGGATTCCAATGAAAAACTATTAATCAAAGAATCAGTGGAATTTTTTCATGCCCGAAAGAAGTCTCTGAATGATAAGGTATATGTACAACAGAAAATGTCGGTTCAAAAGAAACAAGAGATGCAGGAAATTAAGAAAAGAATAGAAAAATATAATAAGTATAAAACCATATTGGCTGAAAAAATCACTATCAGCAGTGATTTGATTAAAAATAAATTATCTAATCGCCTGGAACATCTGGGTTATCTCGAAAAAGAAGTAGAAATAGACGGAAAACTTAGCGAGGATCTGTCAGCTCTCAACCAATCTATTTCAGCTATTGAGTTAGTACAGTTACGTATCAAAAGCATAAAATCTACTCATAAAACAGGCCTATTCACAGAATTTAATGAGAAAAAAAATCTTCATAGTGAATTATCATTTCGTTTGAAAAAGTACAAAGATAACCAGGAAAGAAAAATAATAAAGGCACCCGTAGATGGCCAAATTAAGTATCTTTATGTATCCACCATCGGGGGTGTCGTTTCACCTGGTGAGGTGTTGCTAGATATAGTTCCCGACGCAGGTAGGCTCATAGTAGAGTCTAGCCTTCCGGTAAATGAAAAGCCCTATGTTCGGTTAGGACAGACCGCGACGGTGCGGCTATCCTCGCCAGGGCCAGCGGGGTTAGGCGATATCGAAGGTAGAGTGGATTACATTAGTGCTGACAGTATTGATGAGTCTGGTAAAGAGCCTTATTTTTTAGTTAGGATCATATTGGAGAAAAATAGCGTTCAATACAGAGGGATAGATTATGAGCTCGTTCCAGGGGTTAGTGTTGTTTGTAATATTTTGACTGGAAAACGAAATATTATAAACTACTTTTTGGATTCATTTGGCGTAATCAAAAAACGCGCTTTAATGGAACGTTGATTTATCAAAATTATTTTATTTAATTTGTTCTAGGGTCTGAACCAGATAACTTGCTCAAATAAAATTTAACCCATTGTCTCAATTGAGAAAGGTTATCTAATGGGTTGCTGTTAATAAATCGCCACCCGCA
>JAPKDL010000206.1 GCA_028822585.1 Alphaproteobacteria bacterium
GAAGAAAATGTGATCACTGATCGCGTGTGTCCAATTCGTAATCTTTGTAATCTTCGCGGCGTAATGCAGCGGCCAGTAGCATGCGCGTATAGGTGTGGGAGGGATCGTCGAAGACAGCGCGCGTGACACCCGCTTCGACGACCTGGCCATTTTTCAAGACAACTGTTTCATCCGCGACCTGTTTGACGACGCCAAGGTCGTGACTAATGAAAAGGCACGCAGCGCCGGTTTTCTGTTGAATGCCCTTGAGCAGCTTTAGGACATGCGCCTGTACGGACACGTCCAGGGCCGATGTGATCTCATCGCAGAGAATGAGGTCGGGATTTGCCGCAAAGGCGCGGGCAATGGCGACGCGTTGCTGTTGACCGCCGGACAATTGCCGGGGAAAGCGTTTTAGGAGATCGGCGGACAACTCCATATCTTCAAGCAACTCCACGGCCCGGTCCCGCGCCGCTTGCCCGCGGACGCCAAAGAATATTTCTTGGGGCCGGGTCAGGATCGATTCGATTCGCCGCCGGGGGTTCAACGAAGACAGCGGATCTTGAAAAATCAATTGTATCCGGCGTCTTAAATCCGTCGAGCGATCCTTGTCAATTCCATCAAGTCCCACGCCATCGAACGCGATATGTCCGGTTGTTGGCGCCATTAATCCCGCAATTATATTGGCGATCGTTGATTTTCCGCTCCCGGATTCGCCTACAAGACCGAGCGTTTCGCCATGGTGGAGTTGGAACGAAACATCATCGACAGCAAGGGGCTCGATTTGTGGGTTGAACAATGCCGCAAAGGACCATTGCTGCGTATATCGGAACGATAGGTGATCCACGCTTAGCAACGGCTCAATCGTCTTGTCTATCTGAATAGGCTGTGTCTCATCTATTTCCGTTGGTTCCGCATCAACTCGTGGAATAGACGACACCAGCATTTTTCCGTAATCGGTCTTCGGCGCTGAAAATATATCCGACGCCTCGCCTTGCTCAACAATTTTGCCATCAAGCATGACCAGGACATTTTCGCACATGTAATCGGTCAGCGTTAGATCATGGGTGATGTAGACCAGCGCTGTACCCAAACGGTCGCGCAATTCCTTGACCAGCTTGAGAACTTGCATTTCGGTCGTTGTATCAAGCGCTGTGGTTGGTTCGTCGAGAATGAGGAGATCCGGTTCACAGGCCAGGGCGCCGGCGATCACCACGCGTTGACGTTGACCACCGGAATTTTCATGGGGATAGCGACCGTAAATTTTTTCCGGTTCCGGAAGATTTGTTCCGTCAAAAAGTTTGAGGGTGTAGAGGCGCGCTTTGGCCGCGTCGAGCTTTTGGTGAATTTTCAGGATCTCATCGACCTGGGCACCCACCTTCATATGATAGGTCAACGACGTTAACGGGTCCTGCGGGACCATGGCGATGCGTCTACCGCGCAGTTCTCGAATTTCTTCATCCTGAAGCTGGAGAATATCGACGCCGTCGAAGACCACTTCGCCGCCAATGATCTCCGCGCCGGGACGGCAATACGCCATAAGGGCTCTTGCGAGGGTTGACTTGCCGCACCCGCTTTCGCCGACGATGCCCAATGTTTCGCCCTTTTCAACCTTAAAGCTGACCCCATCGACAGCCATGGTCTGGCCGCCCGTGGATGGGTTGCCGTAGGCGACCCGAAGGTCTCTGACATCAAGGAGCGCCATCGTCAGCCTCCTTGCAATCCGCGTGCGGCGTCGAGGCCGAGCGCGTTGGCGAGCCCATCGCTGGCGAAGTTCAGCCCCACGACAAGCGTGCTGATGAAGATCGCAGGCATCAGGATCAACCATGGCGCCGCGTAGATATGACTGACGCCTTCAGACACCATCAAGCCCCAATCCGGCGTCGGCGGTGAAATGCCCAGACCCAGGAACGACAAGGCGCTGACGATCAATATTGCCGATGATGTGCGAATGGCGAATTCGATAACGACGACTTCTATGACGTTGGGGGTGAGTTCCCTGAAGATCACCGACAGTACCGATTCCCCCCTCAAGCGGGCGGCCTTAACATACGCCAGTGGCACCTGGGTCATCGCTTGCGACCGAATCGTCCGCACCGCGCCTGGAAAATAACTAAGGCCGATGACAATGGTCAGGACCGTTACGGAACGACCAAAACCGACGACGAACAGGGCGACGAAGAGGATTCCGGGGATAGAGAGTTTGGTGTCGACAATGCGCATCACGACGTCGTCGTATACGCCGCCGATATAAGCTGCGGAAACGGCGAAAAAAGTCCCCAATATCACCGCGCCGAAAACACCGAGCATGGCCACGGTAATCGACGTCCGCCCCCCCATCAGCAGACGCGAGAGATAATCTCTGCCGATGGCGTCAGTCCCGAGCACAAAATCCGCCTGGCCCGGCGCCAACAGGGGCGCGCCCGCTAGTTGGGTCGGCCCATAGGGCACCAGCATTGGCGCGAATAGGGCGACCACCAAATGCACCGTCACCAACGCCACGCCAATCGCCGTACCCGGGCTGTGGGTCAGGATCGAATAAAGAGATTTATCGTTCGCTAACATGGCTTCTCACTCTGGGGTCCAACGCGATGATGGCAAAATCAGCCAGCAAGTTCATGACAATCACCAACATGGCGCCGAGAAAGGCGATCGCCTGGACTACGGCCACTTCGCGCGTATCGACCGCTTCGATCAGTTCAATCCCCAGCCCTGGATAGCCGAAGACCTTTTCGACGACGATCAATCCGGACAACACGCCAGCCATATAAAGCGCCATGGCGTTGAGCGTCGGAATGACAGACGCGGGCAGGATATGCCGGAGCACGATGTTGCGTTCCGGGACGCCCGACAGCCGAGCGCGTTCGACAAAATCGCTGTTCATTGTTTCAATGAAGCCCGCCCGCAACAGGCGGCTTAAATGGGCGACATGTCCGATGATCACGGTTATGGCGGGTAGCAGCGATACCGCGAGAAGCTCCAAGGGATGGGTATTGTTGAACGCGGTGATGACCGCTGGAAAGAGCGGAATCCACACTGCGAAAATAATGATGAGAACCGTCCCAATGACAAAGTCGGGAATGGAGTACCCAATAATGGTGGTCGTTGAAATGACCGCGTCCAGGCGACGCCCCCGATAATATCCCGCTGTCGCGCCAATGGCGAAAGCAATCGGTATCGTGATCAAGGTAATGACCGAGCCAAGCTGCAGCGAATTGAGCAACGGATGGAAGATGATGTCGCCAATGGGGATTTTATCAACAATGGTGACGCCAAAATCACCGACGATGGCGCCAGAGAACCAGCTTAAAAACCGCCGCGGTGCAGGCACGTCAAGACCAAGATCCCGGCGCATTTCTTCGATATCTTCCAGCGTCATGACGCTGACATCGTCTTCACTCAGATAGACGTCAAGCGCGTCACCAGGCAGAACTTCTGTCGCCAGAAAAACAAAAACAGCGACCAGGAAAAGTATAAGGACGGATAGCAAAGAGCGCCGAACCATTGCTTTTAACATAAGGGTAGACCTGCAATGTTGTCGGATGGAGACGTCACGATAATGGCTCTAAGGTGAGTGTCGATAGGCAAACAGAAAGAAGGAGGAAGACGATGAAACGGTTCATCGTCTTCCTCCCACATATTCTGGCATATTATGGAACGTTATGATTTCCAAACGCCGTTAAACTTGCCGGACCACGATTGAGAATGCGC
>JAPKDL010000207.1 GCA_028822585.1 Alphaproteobacteria bacterium
TTCTATGTTTTAAATTAAAAGGAATTCGCCATGTCCCGAATCCTCACCGTCGGCGGCGCGCAAATGGGCCCCATCGCGCGCAACGACTCCCGCACCGTTGTCGTCGAACGCATGATCGCCTTACTGGATAACGCCAAACGCCAAGGGTGCGAAATCGTCGTGTTCCCCGAAATGGCACTGACCACCTTCTTTCCGCGTTGGTACATGGAAAGCCAAAACGAAGTCGATTCTTTTTTCGAGTCGGAAATGCCCGGCCCCGCGACCCAACACCTGTTCGACCGAGCGCGCGAACATGGCATCGGATTCTATCTGGGCTATGCGGAAAAAACCGTCGTGAACGGCGAGGACCACCGCTACAATGCCTCCATTCTGGTCGACAAGGATTCCAACATCGTCGGCCATTACCGCAAGGTTCACTTGCCCGGCCATGTGGAACTGGAACCAGAACGACCCTGGCAGCATCTGGAAAAACGCTACTTCGAAGTTGGCGATCTGGGCTTTCCCGTCTGGCGGACCATGGGCGGGGTCATGGGCATGGCGCTGTGCAATGACCGCCGTTGGCCGGAAACTTTCCGCGTCATGGGTATGAAAGGGGTCGAGTTGGTGATGCTCGGCTACAACACGCCCTCCGCTAACAGCCTAGGCCCGGAACCGTTCCATGTGCGCATGATGCACAACCACATCACCATGCAGGCGGGCGCATATCAAAACGGGACCTGGGTCGTCGGCGTCGCCAAGGCGGGCCGCGAAGAAGGCTTCGATATGATGGGCGGCAGCGTCATCATCGCGCCCTCGGGGGAAATCGTCTCCCAGGCGCACACCTTGGGCGATGAGTTAATCACGGCAGAATGCGATCTGGACGAATGTCAATTCAACAAAACAACAATCTTTAACTTCGAAGCCCACCGCCGCCCAGAACACTATAAAATCATCACGGATCAGGCGGGCGCGACGCCACCGCCGGAGTGAGGGGCAGGGTTGCGCGCATAATAGCTGCGGGTATCCTGCACGATGGCATTCAAATCCGTCGCCTGCCGGGTCAGAGTTTTATTCGACAGGTTATGAAGGTCCAGCCAGACGGTGACGGGCAACAATGTCAGCGCCAACAATACCGCCAGCGCAGACCAATCCGGCCACAGCATGAAGAGGCGCCCGGCACGATCCAGAAACGCCCAAAACCGGCTACTTTCAACATTGGCTTCGATGTCACCCGGCTGCATGTCTCCCCCTCTCCCCCAATTTAGTGGCGTGCGGGCACCAATTTTCAATGTGGCGGAAATACTATATGGTACTGCCGTATTAGAGAAACGGAAGGGCGGTGATAATGGTTATGAATATAGAGGCGGTCACACCGGATTTCGCCGCTTCCGTGACAGGCGTGGATTTACGGCAAACCCTGAGCGACGATTCGCTGTCACAGATCAAACAAGCCATGGCACGGTATGGCGTGTTGATATTTCGCGACCAGCCGCTGAACGATGATCAACACGCGGCCTTCACGCGCCGGTTCGGCCCTATCGATAAAGGTCTTTTATTGGGGTCGCAAAAGCGGAAACGGCGGCTTTCAAATGCAGATGTGATTGATTTGGCCAATGTCGATCCGGAAGGCAATGTTCTGCCCGCAGAAAACAGTCGCAACGTCAGCCTGATCGCCAACCAGTTCTGGCACAGTGACAGCTCCTTCAAGGACCCACCGGCAAAATATTCGATTCTGTGCGGCATCGACCTGCCGGAGGGTGGCGGTGAAACGGAATTTGCGGACCAGCGCGCCGCCTATGACGCCCTCAGCGACGCCCTGAAAGCACGGATCGAAAATTTGATCGCCGAACATTGGGCGTTTCACTCCCGCGCGATGTTGGGCGGAAGCAATCACACGGCTGAAGAAATGGACGCCTTGCCAAGCGTACATTGGCCGCTTGTACACACCATTCCCGAATCCGGCCGGAAATCCCTGTTCATCGGCATACATACCCGTGAAATCGCCGGAATCCCCACGGCGGAAGCCCGTATGCTGCTGCACGAGTTATTGGAACAAGCGACACAGCGCCAATTCGTGCACCGCCACAATTGGCAAAACCACGATGTCTTGATGTGGGACAACCAATGCACCCTGCACCGGGGCCGCCCCTACGACCTCAACAAACTGCGCGCTCTGCGCCGATGTACGACGGAGGTGGTTCTGGAAAACGTCGGCTAACACTCCCCCGGTTTTAACGACCCACAATAACCGGTTTTCGTTTTTCAAAGAACGCGCGGCGGCATTCCTGGGCGTCTTCACTGGCGAAAGCGCGGCCCACCGTAACCCGTTCAAATCTAACATGGGTTTCCAAATCGATATGGGTCGTCGCCTTACCAATCGCGCGTTTGGTCAGGCGCGTGGTAATCGGCGACCACTCTGCCAATTGCTGGCAGTATTCTTCCAATCGGTCGCGTAGTTTGTCGTCGTCCACGACTTCCCCCGCCATGCCCAATTGGACCGCTTCTTCGCCCCGCACGGTGCGGTTTTCCAGCATGAACCGCATCGCCTGTTCGTATCCAATGGCTTGCGGCAGGGTCCAGCTTAACGCCCCGTCAGGCGAGCCGCCGATACGAGTGTAACCCGCCATCAACCGGGCGCTGCGCGCGACAATGCGCATGTCAGTGGCCAGGGCGAGCGCCAGACCCGCGCCGACCGCCGCGCCATTGATCCCACCAACGATTGGTTTTTCGCAACGCTGCCGGAACCCCAGCGAGAAGTTTCCGACCCAGCCGATATCGTCCAACTGCGCGCTTTGCGCCGACATTGGCGCCTTGTACGGGTCGCGTTCCGCCGATAAATCCAGCCCGGCGCAAAACGCATCGCCTTCCCCGGTTATGGCGATGACCCAAACATCGTCATCTTGCGCCGCATCATCCACCGCATTGATGATGCTCCAGGCGAACGTATCGCTGAGCGCATTCTTTTTTTCTGGGCGGTCCAGAATGATGGTGCGGACGTGGCCGTTCTGTTCGATGGCGACGGTTTCAGGCATGGGGAACTTCCTTTTCAGTTAGCGTGTCAGGCGCGACTTTATCCCCTGCTGCGCTTGCCGTCACGCGATAGGGACGGCATAGTTATATTACATTATGAAAGAGTGTGGCATGAGTGAACGTATCATCGTTATCAATCCTAATTCGACCGAAGACTGCACCCGCGGCATCGACGCCGCGATGGACCCGTTGCGCATGACCGGGGGACCGGATATTGAATGCATGACGTTGAATGAAGGTCCGCCGGGCGTCGAAAGTCAGGGCGATTCCGACTCGGTGGCGATCCCCATTCGCGACACCATCAAGGCGCGCGACAACGACGCCGGCGCCTTCGTGATCGCCTGTTTCAGCGATCCTGGTCTTTACGCCGCGCGGGAAGCGACATCAAAGCCGGTGCTCGGCATCGCTGAATGCGCCTATCTGAAAGCCATGACCCTGGGGGAGAACTTCGGCGTTATTTCTATTTTGGAAAGTTCGGTGAAACGCCACCAACGCTATGTGCGCCAACTAGGCATTCAATCGCGCTGGGCGGGGGACCTCGCCATCGGGCTGGGCATTTTGGAGCTGACCAACGAAGACAAGGTCATGCGCCATATGATCGACGCTGGCAAACGGTTGCGCGACACGAACGGCGCCGATGTGGTCGTCATGGGCTGCGCCGGTATGGCGCGCT
>JAPKDL010000067.1 GCA_028822585.1 Alphaproteobacteria bacterium
ATCTTCGCTATCAAAACATTTGCTCACCGCGGCGTCGCAAGCGGTCAAATCACGCTCGTCAGGATCTTTTAGAATTTCGCCAACGGTTAACTTAACCTGAGAGACAGTTAAGGGCGCATTTTTCGCGATCTTGTCCGCGTAATCTTCAACATATGCTTCAAGCTCTTCGGCGGGCATGACACGATTTACAAGTCCCATCGTACGTGCTTCTTCCGCATTAAATTGACGCGCGGTAAAAAATATTTCCTTGGCGAAGGATGGCCCCACAATATCGGACAATTTGTTGATATGTTCAAAGGTGTAGCCAAGTCCCAATTTCGCCGCGGGAATGGCGAAACTGGACCGGTCAGAACAAATTCGCATGTCACAGCAAACCGCCAGCCCAGCACCGCCGCCTATGCAATAGCCGTTAATCATGGCAATGGTCGGCTTGGGGAAATTTTGTAATCCGTTATAAGCGCCCCCAACAGCATCGGCGTAACGGTCCACAGCGGCTTGCGACGAACGTTCATCTTCAAACTTGGAAATATCGGCACCAGAAATGAACGCTTTGCCGCCTGCGCCGGTGACTACGACCACACGAATATCGGCATCTTTTTTGAATTCATTGAGAATTTGGACCGAGGCTTCCCACATTTCCATAGAGACAGCGTTGAATTTCGCGGGGTTGTTAAAAGTCATCCACCCAACCGGGCCCCGTTTTTCCATGATCATTTTATCGGTGAGTATCTGTTTGCCTTGTCCAGAGAAATTCAACGTTAGTTCTAGTTTGATTTAGGGAAATCACACGACGTTTCGCGCATGAAAGCTCGCAATTTCTCCCGCATCATATCCGATGGATTCCAGCACTTCATCAGAATGTTCGCCACGTTCCGGCGGCGCGGCGGCGATGGTGCTGGGCGTCCGGGATAAATTAATGGACTGCGACACCAGTTCAATCTCTCCGAGTGCAGGGGAATTAACTTTCGTCGCAGCACCCAAATGCTTGACTTGCCTGTCCGCAAATACCTGGTCAATGGAATTTATTTCACCAGCGGGCACACCCGCTTCATTGAACAGATTAATCCAGGTTGCGCTGTCCTTCTGTCGCAGACGTTTATTGATTTCATCACCAAGAGAATCCCGGTTCTTGGATCGGTTCTCCGCTGTGGCATAGTCTGGATTTGCATTCAAATCCTCGGCGTTCAGAGAATTACAGAATCTTTCCCATATAACCTGCCCAGCCACCGCAATATTTATGGCGCCGTCGCTGGTTTCAAACACGCCGGTCGGAATGCTGGTCGGATGATTATTACCTGCTTGTTGCGGCACATCCTGATTCATCAACCAACGAGACGCCTGGAAATCCAGCATGAATATTTGAGAGCCCAACAACGAAGTGTCGACCCACTGCCCTTCGCCTGAGGTCTCGCGTTCTAGCAAGGCCACCATGATCCCTTGGGAGCACAACAGTCCGGCGCATAAATCGGCGATGGGTATGCCGACTCGCATGGGCCCCTTGCCCGGCTCACCGGTGATCGACATCAAGCCGCCCATGCCTTGCGCAATCTGATCGAATCCGGGGCGATCAAGATATGGTCCATCCTGTCCAAATCCAGAAATACTGCCCAAAATTACGCGGGGGTTTATGGCGCGCAGCGATTCATAGTCGATACCCAAACGATTTTTGACGTCGGGCCGATAATTTTCAACGACTACGTCTGCATTTTCCACCAACCGCTTGAAAATTGTCAGACCATCCGGATCCTTGAGATTTAAGGTCAGGCTACGTTTATTACGGTGTAGATTTTGAAAATCGGGTCCGTGGCGACTGCCACCAAGCCCTTCCTTTTGATCCAAAGCTTCCGGTAATTCGACCTTTATAACGTCGGCACCAAAGTCGGCCAATTGACGCACACAGGTTGGTCCTGAACGAACTCGGGTCAAATCCAGAACGGTGAAACGGGATAAAGCAGAGGACGCAGTAATTTTGGGCATAAAAATTCCTATTAATTGACATCTTACAGACAGTTCGGAGCAAATGAGATCGTCGCGTCAGCATGAAGGCTCTGGCGAAAAGTGAATCGTTTCAATATCATTTTTTCTCAGAACGAAAATACTTGAACACATCCTGTTGAATTTTCCCACCTGGAAATTTTACAAGCAAGATACGGAAAGGCACGCCATGACATCCCCCAACGAATTAAGCGCCCATGAAGCAGCAGCGCAAATCGAAAATGGCTCGTTGACCTCTGAAGCGCTGGTCACGTCTTGTTTGGATCGTATTTCGGAACGCGATGACGTGGTAAAGGCCTGGATCGCGTTAGATCGGGATAAAGCATTGGCGCAGGCGCGGGAACGTGACCGCGAACCGCGCCGAGGTCCACTTCATGGAGTCCCTTTTGCAGTTAAAGACATCATCGACACGGCGAGTTTACCAACGGGGTATGGCTCGCCCATATATGACGGCCATCAACCCGATATAGACGCCGCCTGTGTTGCGTTGACCAAGTCAAATGGTGGCGTGATGCTGGGAAAGACGGTTAGCACCGAATTCGCCAGCCGCTTTGCCGGCGCAACAACAAATCCGCATAATCCAGCGCACACGCCCGGCGGGTCATCAAGCGGTTCCGGCGCCTCTGTCGCCGATTCCATGGTTCCGTTGGCGTTTGGCACCCAGACGGTTGGATCAGTTATTCGACCCGCTGCGTATTGTGGCTGCGTTGGATACAAGCCTAGTTTTGGACATATTCCGACATTTGGGGTGAAACAGAATACCGTGTCCTTCGATACCGTTGGATTATACAGCCGCGCTGTCGAGGATTTGCCGCTGTATCGTGCGGCAGCGATGGGAATAGACCCTGCCCCTCTTTCAGAGGTTTCTGTGTCCGGGCTTCGGGTGGGCTTTTGCAGGACAATGTTCTGGAATCAAGCAGAAGAACACACCAAGACATTTCTGGCTGAAGCTGTCACAAGCCTTTCCAAGGCGGGCGCAACGGTTGTCGATTTTGAACTGAATGGCCCCTTCAAGATCTTTGAAACGATTGGGCGTACAGTCACGCGCTTCGAATTTCCCCGCGCCTTGGCCTGGGAGCGTGCAAATCATTACGAATTGCTCAGTCAAACCTTACGCGAACACACGCTTGAGGTGCCTGAGATATCATTCAAATCGTATATAGGCGCTCAAGATGCGCTGGCGGCGTGTCGGCAACATTTGGCGGATATTATGACAACCATCGATGTCATATTGACGCCCAGCGCGCCGGGGGAGGCTCCCCTTGGATTGGAAAAAACCGGAGACGCTCGGTTTAACGCTTTGGCGACCTGGATGCATCTACCCGCCATTACCCTCCCTGCGTTCACGGGTCCAAACGGTTTGCCGGTGGGCGCGCAACTTGTCGGCGCGCGAGACCAGGATCAAGGACTTATGGGAATTGCCAAAGCGGTATTTCCTGTCATAGCCCAAATTTAGGATAGACATGGAATGGCATTACTTTAATCAAAGATATGATTCCGTTCATCGTTGAAAACCTGTTTTTGTTTTGGAGCGCTGGCATCTTAAAAAGGTTTGAAGTTCCTTCAACTTGCTGCCTACATATTTCAATTTATCTTACGTATTGACAGATTGACTCCGGTTTTCAAAATTCACCCGTGATTATTCGTGACGTGGTCGTACAACCGATCAACCCTTTTCATCGATGTCTTCATTTGCCGCCACACTTCAGCTAATTGACGGTTCAATTGTGACATGACAAGCCGTCTCGTGGATTTGATAGCGTCCCACATAAAGAATGTGACCATGAGCAGAGCGCCGAAATTTGCGAGTATCAAAATATTAGCGAGGCATATTCAATTTCCATTTAGTTGTTACGACCTGTCGTCGACTATCACCATGACGCGCAACCGATTTGATCGACCAGAGAATAAACTATAAGAATATGATTCTTTCATTCACGACCTTCGAATAAGTTTGGTGGCCGACATGCAATTTGACGCCCTATCAACCCCTGCCCTGATGCTTGACCGGAACATATTGTTGCGCAATGTGGCCGCAATGTCGGCCCGCATGAAGGAAAATGGCGTTGCGCTTCGCCCGCATTTGAAAACATCTAAATCCGCTGATGTCGCGCGGTTGGCGACAAATGGGCATTCGGGCGCAATTACAGTGTCGACATTGGCCGAAGCAGCGTATTTCCTCGGAAAAGGCTTTACCGATATCACCTATGCCGTGGGGTTCGTGCCATCCAAAGCGCCACAAGCTGCCGCCTTAATAGCGCAAGGTGCCAAGCTCAATCTCGTAACCGATAGTCTCGCTGCCGCCCAAGCGATGACGGCCATTGAGGGTGATGCTGTGTTTCCTATGCTGGTCGAAATCGATTGCGGGGATAACCGCGCAGGCGTGTTGGCCGACGGCCCTGAATTGCTGGACATCGCCCAAGCAATTCATGAAGCGACAAACATGGAACTTGTAGGTGTAATGACTCATGCGGGACATTCGTACGGGGCGTCGAACATTGCAGGCGTAAAGGCAATAGCAGAGGACGAACGCTCTGCGGTTGTTCACGCGGCCACAAGGTTGCGGAATGCTGGCCTTCCCTGCCCCATCGTGAGCGCCGGATCGACGCCAACAGCGATGTACGCGGAACATTTCGAAGGACTAACCGAAATGCGTCCCGGTGTTTACATGTTTCAAGACCTAACCCAACTCTCGCGTGGCGTTTGCCAACGCGGTGATCTCGCCTTGTCTGTGTTGGCGAGCGTTATTGGCCACAATCGACACGCGGGGCATATTCTGCTTGATTCCGGTGCCTTGGCGTTATCGAAAGACATTGGCGCAAATGCGGCATGGCCTGACACTGGATACGGCGATGTGTGTGATCTGACGATGCAGCCCTTCGAAGGCTTATATGTATCTCAGGTTAGTCAGGAGCACGGGATCGTTCCTATTTCAGATGATTCAGCCTTTTCGCGAATACCAGTGGGAAGCAAGGTTCGAATAGCGCCAAACCACGCCTGCATCACAGCTGCCGCCTATTCTTCCTACAATATTGTGGAAGGTGATCGAGTCGTTGATGAATGGGATCGCGTCAACGGGTGGTGAAATGGTTAATCGCCTTTATAGGTTGGGTTGCTAATCTCGAGACGTGCGCGTGTATGCGCTTTTAAGATATCGTAGGTTGATGTGGCCTTTTTTCCTTGGTCCATTGAGCCACTGCGGATATCATTCGCGAAACGTTCTTTAAGTGTATCGCCTGTATTCATCCCTTCCATTCTTTCATAAAATAACGAAATATTTTCAATATACGCCGCGTCAACGTCGTAACTTTTTAAGGTAGAACGTTCCGCAATTGAGTCGGCAGCCGAGATTAACTCTTTGAAATTTAATGAAAATTTTATTTTTTTATGGCGTTCGTCAGGCGCTTGAGCTGCTGACCATTAGGTTTGTCTATTGTCATGTTAAAGCCGATTCTGGTGGCGTCATGCGTAGTATTTCAGTTTCCAACTCCGCCAGACGATGACCGCTCAAGGCCGCGTCAAGATTAAGCTCGCCGCCTACCAGATAGCGATCAGCTTGTTGCAAGGCGATCATGGCCCAACGAACATGCGCGTAGACCTCCCAGTAAAACACCTGGGACGGATCAACCTCGCGGCCGGAACAGTCCTGATAGGCCTTGTAAAACGGTGCTCTATCCGCAATTCCGCCAACCTCTCTTTGAGTATTTCCAACTCGCCAACATTGCGCACAAAGCCAGCCAATGTCCTCATGGGGATCGCCCCAATCCGCAAATTCCCAGTCAAGAATCGCGGTTAATTCACCCTTGTCGAATAGAAAATTCCCAATGCGGTAATCCCGATGAAGCAAAACTAATTCAGTGTGTGCTGGTGAGTTTCGCTCTAACCAACGCAAACCCCACTCAATCGCGGCAAAATCCCCATCATTTTGTTCAAGTTGCGCACGGTAGTGCGCAATAGATATTAATGCCGGAGACGCCGGCAGCGTCAGACAGTCAAAACGATGGGTTTCTGGCGTGATCGTATGAATTTTTGCCAACTGATGCCCGAGCTGTTCCGCAATTGTTGCACTAGAGGACGCGATGGCGGCGTCATACCCCAAAACATCCCCCCGCGCCTCACCGGGCGCACGCAACATAATGCTGAATGATTTACCGATTACTGACCGATCTTCGCAACACCATAATGGACGGGGGGTTAGAACACCTACGTCAAATGCAGCGCGCATTATAGTGAATTCTGGCATTCTATCATGGCTGTCGGCAACCCCAGTTGGCGCGCTGGTTCGTAATACGGTAGAAAGGCACCCATCAAACGGGCCGCTAGAAATCTCCAAATCCAGCGCATAGTTTTCCTGAATAGCGCCACCCTCCAGCCGGGTAACGCCGTCAATCACACAATCGTTCGCGCTGGCGGCGCTGACAATAAAATTCGCTAACCGTTTTCGAAGAATCGGGTCGTCCAATGTCGGGTCAGTCCCAGGACCAAAAATCATTTCCTTCCGCCAGAAAATTGCGAGCCAACACCATTTTGTGAACTTCCGAGGCCCCATCGACAAGTCTGGCCTGCCGTGCGTAGCGGTAAATCCATTCTAACACCGTGTCTTTCGAATACCCGCGGGCGCCGTTTAATTGGATTGCAGTATCGGCAGCGAGATGCAGCGTGTCGGCAACTTGAATCTTCGCCATGGACACTTCCTTGCGCGCAAAATCCCCCTGATCCAATTTTGTCGCAGCGCGCATCGTCAACAAACGGCCAACTTCAATCCCCATGGCGACTTCGCCCATCATCCACTGGACGCCCTCATGCTGCGCCAGTGTTGATCCAAAGCTTTCACGCTTAGAGACATAATCTGACGCAATTTCCATGCATCGTTCGGCCAATCCAAGCCAGCGCATACAATGGGTTAGTCGCGCCGTTCCCAAACGGATTTGCGTCACCTTCAATCCTTCGCCTACACCCATCAGGCGATCTTCATCGGGAATCTCCATATTGTCGAATTCAAGTTCGCAATGTCCCCCGTGCTCTTCCGGCCCCATGATTGGAATGCGCCGGGTAATGCGCCAACCAGGTTGATCTTTGTGGAACAGGAAGGCTGTTAAGCCCCGACGTGCATCGTCGGAGGTTTTAGCCATTAGTATAAAGTGGGTGGAGGCCTCAGCACCGGTAATGAACCATTTATGGCCATTGACGATCCATTTATCGCCCTTCTTTTCCGCTTTGGTCAGCATTGCAGAAGGGTCGGAACCTGATCCTGGCATGGGTTCGGTCATCACAAATGCAGACCGAATGTCGCCAGCTGCGATAGGGCGCAACCATTTATCTTGCTGGTCCGGGCGCGCCACCTGGGCCAAGACCCGCATATTCCCATCATCCGGCGCCGAGGCGTTAAAACATACTGGCCCAAATATGGAGCGATTCATTTCTTCATAACACGGTGCGATTTCGGCGACCTTTAACCCCAACCCACCAAACTCCACCGGTAGTGACAAATTCCATAACCCTTCCGATTTCGCCAGCTTTTTTAGTTTTTCCAGTGGCTCGTGGGCAATGTTTTCATGATCGTCATACGCATTCGGGTCGGATTCCAAGGGAATGATATGTGTGTTGACGAATGCGCGAATACGTAAACGTAAATCCTCGACTTCGGGTGAAAGAGAAAAATCCATGATATTAGCGCCTTCGTTCGCAGGACGTTAAGAAAATTGTGTATTTAGGTCAGTGCAAGACTGTGACCGCCATCTACAGTGATGATGCTCCCAGTCATATAGAGGGAGTCATCCCCCGCCAAGAGTGACAAAACGCCATCCATGTCCGCAACATCGCCAAGACGGCGTTGCGGGAGCTTTTGGATCAAATCCTGACCAATCTTGGTCTTGAAGAATTCGCGGTTCAGGTCGGTTTCGATATATCCAGGTGCGATGGCGTTGACGCGAATTTTATAGCGCGCCAATTCCAACGCCAAACTCTTAGTCATATGGATAACGCCAGCCTTGCTTATGCCATAGGTGGAGACCATTTTGGACGTCATAAACCCAAGGATCGAAGCGATGTTAATGATAGAACCACCACCATCATCTTTCATTAGCAGAGCAGTCTCACGCGCGACCAGCCAGGCGCCTTTTAAATTCGTGCCGATAATGTGATCCCAATCGGCCTCATCCTGATCCAAAGCAGGTTTGGACAGGGTGACGCCCGCGTTGTTCACTAGAATATCAATTCGGCCCAGTGCGTCATGCGCCGCTGCAACACCAGCAGCGACACTTTTAGAATTGCTTACATCCATTTCAATAGGCAGCACCCATTCACCGCGTGCCTTGGCGGTTTCGGCTAATGTGTCGAGCCGGTCCTTCCGTCGCGCCGCCGCCGCCACTCGGACGCCTTGCCCCGCGAGGTACTCGACAAAATGATGCCCAAACCCAGACGACGCGCCGGTCACCAGAGCGGTGCGTCCATTTATAGAATGATCAGTCAATTGGCCCCCTTATACGCGTTGCCGAAGCACGTATTTTTGAATTTTCCCTGTCGAAGTTTTGGGCAATGGTCCGAAAACCACTTGGGACGGACATTTGAAATGAGCCATGTTGTCACGACAGTACGCGATGACCGTTTCGCTCGTCAGAGGCTCTAGATCCGGTTTCATGGTGACAAAGGCGCACGGCGTCTCTCCCCATTTTCGATGTGGCGCCGCAACGACAGCAGCTTCCATGATATCAGGATGGCGATACAAAACCTCTTCAATTTCCAAGCTTGATATATTCTCACCACCTGAAATAATAATGTCTTTGGCTCGATCCTTGATTTCGATATATCCATTAGAATGCATGACGCCCAAATCACCGGTGTGCAGCCATCCACCTTGAAAGGCTTCTTTGGTCGCATCGGCGTTTTTAAAATAACCTTTCATGACCGTGTTGCCCCGCAACATTAGCTCACCCACAGTTTCGCCGTCAGCAGGCATGTTCTTCATGGTGTCTGGGTCAGCGATGCGTTGATCTTCAAGCGTCAGATAATTGACCCCCTGCCGCGCCATTAGGGTGGCGCGTTCTTCCAGTGGCAATTCAGCCCATTCTGTCTGCCAGGCGCATACCGTTGACGGTCCGAAGGATTCCGTCATGCCATATAGGTGGGTCACCTTAAATCCAAGTTCCTCCATTCCAGAAATCACAGTGCTTGGCGGCGCGGCGCCACCGGTTGCTATTTCGACAGGTGGGTCAACAAATTGTCGGACGTTGTCGGGCGCGTGAATCAGTGTTGTGAGGACAATCGGCGCGCCGCACATATGTGTAACGTTGTAATCTGCTATCATCGGGTAGATTTTGGCGGGATCAACCTCGCGAAGACAGACATGTGTTCCGCCAACCGCCGTGACACCCCAGGTAAAGGTCCAGCCGTTACAATGAAACATCGGCAGCGTCCATAAATAGACCGACTTGGGATTAAGGCCAAAGGTCATCGCGTTGCCAATCGCGTTCAGGTATGCGCCACGATGGTCATACACGACCCCTTTCGGATTTCCGGTTGTCCCAGACGTATAGTTTAAGGAAATGGATTGCCACTCATCGTCAGGCAGCGACCATGCATAGTCTTTGTCCCCGGCAGCGATAAACGCTTCATACTCGACATTGCCTATGCATGCGCCCCCCTGCCCCTGAACATCATCAATATCAATCACGAATGGTGGATTATCCATCGTCGCAATAGCAGCAGTGATAACCTCTTGGAATTGCGTATCTGCGATCAACACCTTTGCATTCCCATGTTCCAAGATAAACGCCACTGTCGGGGCATCGAGGCGGATGTTAATGGCGTTGAGCACGGCGCCCAACATAGGAACGCCGTAATGCGCTTCCAAAAGCTCTGGCACATTCGGTGCGAGAATGGCGACCGTGTCGCCCTGCTTGACGCCACGCATATTGAGTGAGGATGCCAGACGTCGGCAGCGGTCGTAAAATTCCTCGTAGGAATAACGCCGATTCCCATGTATTACGGCTGTTTTTGTGGGATACACAAATGCCGAACGTTTGAGAAAGCTCAAGGGCGATAAAGGCGTATAATTTGCAGGTCCTTTATCAAGGTTCAAATCGTAAGGTGACGGATCGTTAGGCACGCGGTAATTTCCTGTCATTCGTTTGCGTCAAGACTGGTAATATTCCCTGGATAGGTAATATTCCATTGAACGGCATTTAACAATTACGGCAAGCAGACAATGACGCGTTCCCTCGAGATTCAGATTTACACTGACCCCGTATGTCCTTGGTGCTTTATCGGAAAACGGCGTTTGGAACTGGCGCTTGATGCGCGTCCAGATCTTTCCGTCCGGCTTTACTGGCGAGCCTTTCAGTTAAACCCGGAAATCCCAGAATGTGGTATGGATCACACTGCTTATCTCGCATCCAAATTTAATGGCGCCCGGCGCGCGACGAATATTTATGAAGATATTCGCCGTGTTGGCGAAAGTGTCGGCATTGATTTTGCCTTTGAAAAAATTAAACGCACCCCTAATACCATAGATGCGCATCGGTTAATAAAAATTGCGGCCAAGACAGCCTGGGACGGCCTCGTCGTAGAGCGACTATTTGGCGCGTATTTTTTCGATGGCGCCGATATTGGGGATAGGAACACGCTCATCGAAATAGCGAGGAATGCGGGACTGGATGTGGGAAGGGTTGCTGCAGAATTGTCCAGTGATCTCCACTTTGAAGTGTTAAGTAGTGAAGGTGCCCAGGCCCGTGCGTTTGGAATTGAAGGCGTCCCAAGTTTTGTCTTCAATAATCAATATCTTTTGTCTGGCGCACAGGAGCCTGAATCATTTTACCCAATATTCGACTTGGCTAGCCAGCCTGCGCGCAACGCCAGCTTCGAATAAACTAACGTCGCTAAACGACCGCGACTTGCGCCAATTGTTTGACCAAGCCCATCACACCTGAAATTCGATGATCAGGATCATGCCAATCGCCACGATAAAACAACGTGTGATCGGTACGCAGCTTGGTGTTCGCGGTTTCACGTTGAATAAAGCCAATCAACCCCGCTGGGTTACGAAATTTTTTGTCGCGAAACCCAACAACCACGCCTTTTGGACCGGCATCTATTTTTTCAATTCCTGCAGTTCGGCAAAACTGTTTTATCGCGATGACTCGCAACAGATTTTCGACCTCTTCTGGTAGAGATCCAAATCGATCAATTAATTCAGCAGCAAAGCGGTCGATATCACTCGCGTCGACGAGGCCAGACAATCGACGGTACAATCCCAGACGCACGGAAAGATCCGGCGCGTATCGTTCGGGAATGAGAACCGGCGCGCCAATAGATATTTGCGGCGACCACCCACCGAATTCTCCAGCCGCGCCGTCACCGTCCCGTGCCGATGCCACGGCTTCCTCCAACATGTGTTGGTACAGCTCAACCCCGACTTCCTTGATATGACCGGATTGTTCATCACCAAGAAGATTACCGGCACCACGAATGTCGAGGTCGTAGCTGGCCAGGGTAAACCCAGCCCCTAATGTGTCCAGGGTTTGCATGACTTCTAGTCGCTTTTGTGCCGACGTCGTCAAAATACGCCCCGGTGGCACGGTCAAATAGCAATACGCTCGAGTTTTGGAGCGCCCAATACGACCCCGCAATTGATACAATTGCGCCAGTCCGAACATATCGGCGCGATGAATAATCATGGTGTTTACTGAAGGAATGTCGAGCCCGGACTCAACGATTTGTGTACACAGTAAAATGTCAAATTTTCGCTCGAAAAACGCCGTCATGACGTCCTCCAAATCATTTGCCGACATCTGGCCGTGCGCTTTTGCGATCTTTAGATCAGGCACAAGATCTTTCAAACGTCGCTCAACCCGCCCAAGATCCGCTACTCTGGGGCACACATAAAACACCTGCCCCCCACGATGACGTTCCCGCATAACCGCTTCACGCACGACAACCGGGTCGAATGGCAACACGAATGTTCGTACGGCCAGTCGATCCACGGGCGCGGTTGCGATGATGCTTAATTCCCGAACACCCGAAAGCGCCATTTGCAAGGTTCGCGGAATTGGCGTCGCCGTTAATGTCAGAATATGAACATTTGCTTTTAATCGTTTGAGTTGCTCTTTTTGCCCAACACCGAAATGCTGCTCTTCATCCACGACCAGCAATCCAAGATTTGAAAATTCTACGCTCTTGCCCAGTAATGCATGTGTGCCAACGACAATATCTAGCGTTCCATCGCGCAATTCGTTCCGTGTGGTCTCAGCAGCCTTAGCTGTAACGAAACGGGAAAGTTGCGCTATCCGTATGGGCAGTCCTGCAAACCGTTCCTGGAACGTCTTGAAATGTTGTAAGGCCAATAACGTCGTCGGTACGACAACAGCGACTTGAACACCGTTCATGGCGGCGACGAAAGCGGCGCGCAGCGCAACTTCGGTTTTACCGAATCCGACGTCGCCGCAGATCAACCGGTCCATCGGTCTACCGGACGCAATATCCCCAACTACGTCGTTAATTGCCTGTAGCTGATCTTCGGTTTCGGTAAATGGGAAACGGGTGCAAAATTCTCGAAAATCGCTACTGGGGACATCCAGGATTTCGCCTTTCTGTACGGCCCTTTTGGCGGCGACAGCGATTAATTGACCTGCAATTTCCCGAATACGTTCCTTGACCCGCGCCTTTCGCGCTTGCCAGCTTTGCGCGCCAAGTCGGTCCAGTGAGGCGCTGGCGTCTTCCGATCCAAACCGTGATAGAACTTCAATGTTTTCTGCAGGCACGTACAATTTATCGCCACCCGCATAGACAATGCGAAGGCATTCATGCGCTGCGCCGTCGGCCGTGACGGTTTCAATTCCTTCAAATCGACCAATACCGTGGTCTTCATGGACCACAAGGTCGTCTTTTGAAAGGCTCGAGGCTTCGGTTAAAAAATTTTCACCCCGCCGTCGGCGTCTCGTCGGGCGCGTCAATCTGTCGCCGAGAATATCCTGCTCGCTCAAAACCAAGGCGTCGCCGACCGTGAACCCGTGTTCAATATCCATAATAGCCAAGGAACTCGAACCTATTTTTTGTGTAGTGAATTCAGGCCAGGATGCGAGGAGCCGAACATCTTTCAAACCATGCTCGGATAGTAAAGTTGCGAGCCGATCACTCGCCCCTTGGCTGCTTGCTGTAATCAATACGCGGCGCTTTTTTTCTCCGGCCAAACGGTCGTTGACCTCTTCGAAGAGATTTTTTTCGGCGCGGACCCGGACAGCGGCGAAATCAATAGAAACGCGCCCTCCCCAATCAACATGACCTTGTTCAGCTCCCCCTGGTGGCGCATCGAACACCGTCAGCGCCGCGACGGACCGTTCGGCCAAGAACGCCGACCAATCATTGGCGTTGAGAAATAAGCTGTCGGGTGGGATCGGTTTATAAATTTCATCGCTGGACTGCGCCCCATTTTGAGGTTTCGTTCCAACCGGATGCCCTTTCGGCATTATGGACAGTCGAGCGTCATAGTAATCGGCAATCATTTCAAGGCGATCTGAAACGACTTCATCGACTTCCTGATCCAGCGAAATAACAGCATCGGGGCGATAATCGAACAGTGTTTCTAGGCCATCGTGAAACAGCGGTAGCCAGTGTTCCATGCCGATAAACCGCCGTCCTGCGCAAATGGCTTCACAAATCGGATCGTCCGTTGAACCGGCGCCAAATTGGGCGCGGTATTTGGACCGGAAACGTTCGATACTTGCTTCGTCAAGCGTGACTTCACTAACAGGTTTTAACGAGAAGGCGCTAAGAATTTCCAACGTGCGCTGGGACATCGCATCAAAGCTTCTGACCCCTTCAAGTTCATCGCCAAAAAAATCCAACCTTATCGGATCCACCTCACCCGGTGGAAAAACATCAACAATATCGCCACGCACCGCGTACTCTCCGGCCTCACGAACAGTGCCGGTTCGGACATACCCGTTACCCTCAAAAAAGTTGACCAGGCGCTCCGGTTCAATGGCGTCACCGACGGAACCCGCTAACGTTGCGCCCCGATATGATTCCTGCCTGGGGATTTTCTGTAGAATGGCGCTGACTGTCGTGACGATTAGCACTGGGCTGTCGGTATTGGCTAAAGCTGTCAAAACATTTAGGCGCTGGGATAAAATTTCTGAGTTAGGTGAAACCCTGTCATAAGGCAGGCAATCCCAAGCTGGAAACGCTAAGACACTGATGTTCGGCGCAAAAAACGGCAAGGCGTTGGTGATTTGCATCATGGCGGCGTCGTCACGCGCCACATGGATCAATGATCTGGATTCGTCAGCATAAAACAATTCGCTGAGAACAAGCGCACGACCACCTTCTGGGGCACCCGAAACAGTAAACCGGTTCGAATTCGGCAGATATTCTGAGAAAGAATTCAAGATATTTTACGTATATTTAAAAGCTTAACGTGAATTTTTTAAGGTCACAAATAATGTTGCGTCCCGCTGTATCCGGGATATCTTCCCGGCCACTGACCCAGTTGTAAAGATCAGGGTCGCTAATTTCCAGAATATCCTCGTAGATATTGAGGTCATCCGCGGTATAATCATCCAAGTATTGATCTGCAAAGCGTCCCAGCAGCAAGTCCATTTCACGGGTGCCACGATGCCAACTTCGAAATTTTAGGCGCTTCCGGCGGTTTTTAATAAGCTCGTTTATGTTGGTCATCGTGGCGGTATGTCCTGAAGTCTTTGCGGCGGAGAAAGGATCGATATAATACGTGTGGGCGATCAGGTAAATCAGCGATTTATTCCGACTGTAAGTAGCGATCTTCATATGCAGATTATTATTCCATTTACGCAACGGACCAAGGGACTTTTTGACGTCATTCTTGAGGGACACGCAGCGACGACATGGATGCGATCATAATGCGGCCACAAATTCTATTTTCACTTTTCACACCAATCACGACGCTGCCGGGCATTGGCCCGCGAAATGCTAAATTGCTCGAACGCTTGGCGGGGTCGATTGTCGTAGATTTACTGTGGCTCCTTCCCCGAGATATTGTTGATCGGCGCTATATGCCGTTAATTAGAGATGCCTCTGCGGAGCGCATTGCTACATTGAAAGTGACAGTTAGCACGCATATTCCATCCTCTAACAAGCGCCATCCATACCGAATTCTGTGCCGGGATGACTCCGGTGAAATGACGTTAGTTTTCTTTCACGCGAGATCGGATTATCTGAAACGCACCCTTCCCGAAGGTGAAATTAAAATTATCAGTGGTCGCCTAGAGCGTTTCCGAGGCGACCTACAGATGACTCACCCGGACTACATCGTTGATCCAGAAGACATAGCATCTGTCCTCCGGGTCGAGCCCGTGTACCCGCTTACCGCCGCAATTAGTCCCAAAACCCTAACCCGCGCAATTCAGTTCGCCCTCGACAAAACCGGTGATCTGCCCGAGTGGATCGATTCGGCATTTCTACAACAAAGACAATGGCCAGATTGGAAGTCAGCGTTACTGAGTGCTCACGCGCCTGACGACATCGCCGCATTGTCGCCGGTTTCTGATGCGCGATCCCGGCTTGCCTATGACGAGCTGCTCGCCAACCAATTGGCGTTGGGGTTGATGCGCGAAAGCCAGCGCGTGCAGTCTGGACGTAAAAATAAGGGAGATGGAACCTTGCGCGAGAAGGTGCAACGAGCTTTGCCCTTCACATTGACGGATTGTCAGGAACAGGTAATCACTGAAATTGACGAGGACATGGCATCCGAAGGACGAATGTTAAGATTGCTGCAAGGCGATGTCGGTAGTGGCAAAACAGTCGTTGCATTATTTATGATGCTCAACGGTGTCGCCAGCGGCGGTCAGGCTGCGATTATGGCCCCAACAGAAATTTTAGCCCGTCAACACCTGGCGACAATTACTACGTTAACCAGTGATGCTGACATGACGGTGATGTTACTCACCGGGCGAGATCGAGGGACTGCGCGGTCCAAAAAACTCGCCATGTTGGCCAGTGGCGATGTCGATATTATCATAGGTACGCATGCGCTGTTTCAAGACGATGTAGTCTTCTTGGATCTGCGCGCCGCCGTTATAGATGAGCAACATCGGTTCGGCGTTCATCAACGCTTGATGCTGTCGCGCAAAGGTGACGGCGTCGACACGCTGGTAATGACAGCGACGCCAATTCCAAGGTCCCTCATGTTAACAGCGTTTGGCGATTTGGATGTATCCCGTTTAACGCAAAAGCCGCCCGGACGGACGCCTGTCGTAACACGAATCATGCCCTTGGATCGGCATGGGGATGTGATCGACGCCTTGGATAGGGCGTTAAAAGCCGACGCCAAAATATATTGGGTGTGCCCTTTGGTAGAAGAAAGTGAAACACTCGACTTAGCTGCGGCGGAAGAACGCTTTACCGAACTCAACACGCGGTTCAATGGTATTGTGGCGTTGGCGCATGGACGCATGAAACACGTTGAAAAAGATGAGGCTGTGTCACGTTTTTCCGATGGCGATGCCAGAATTCTAGTGGCGACGACAGTAATTGAAGTAGGCGTGGATGTGCCAGACGCTACTGTGATGGTAATTGAACATGCGGAACGTTTTGGGTTAGCGCAATTGCACCAACTCCGGGGTCGTATTGGACGTGGTGAGCAAGCGTCGACCTGCTTGTTACTGTATGGGCAACCCTTGACCGAAACAGCGCAAGCGAGATTGAAAATTATTCGCGAAACCGAAGATGGATTTCAAATCGCGGAAGAAGACCTGAAAATTCGCGGTGCCGGCGAAATGTTAGGGACCCGACAAAGCGGAATGCCACAATTCAAGGTCGCGGATATCGCCTTTCACGGTGATTTACTCGCCACAGCCCGCAATGATGCGAAGCTTATAATCAACCGCGACCCCGACCTGAAGTCCCCGCGTGGTGAAGCGTTACGAGTATTGCTTTATTTGTTTGGGCGCGACGCAGCCGTTCTCAATCTTCGTTCGGGTTAATAGCGTCGCGACGAGATTCCCGGGAATCATCAGATTTTTCATAGGTTTTAGCAGAAACGTGTGGTGTTGCCCGCTCAATTTCATTGCGTCTATCCGGCGGGGTCACTATGCCGCCTGAAATTACCATTTTCACTGCTTCCTCGACACCCATATTTAAAATTACGATGTCTTTGCTCGGCACAAAAAGTAAGAAACCCGACGTAGGGTTCGGTGTAGTTGGTAAGAAGACATTCACGACTTCCTCCCGAACAAGGTTTTGCACTTCGCCTTCGGTGGTGCCCGTTATAAATCCAATCGCCCAGATGCCACGTCGCGGGTATTCAATTAAAACAGCTTGCCTAAACGCATCTGATTGTTGCTTTAGAACGGTTTCTAGAATTTGTTTGATGGCCCCGTAGACGCTTCTGATTACGGGCATGCGTGCGAGTATACTTTCCCCGAACGACAGCACCATGCGCCCCAAAAACCCGGCTGCCAGCGCGCCAATCAACGTAATCACGATGAAAAGAATAAGGAGTCCTAATCCTGGAAGACCAATTTCGATGCCAATTGTTTCGCGTAAATAAGTATCTGGATTCCAGTGCGCAGGGATCATCGGAACGATGTTCCGGTCAACGAGTTCGATGAGCCACCGCGCTACCGCAAAGGTAATTGCGAGCGGCGCTGTCACTAGGACACCCGCGAGGAAATAGGCCCTAATTCGCGGAAAAAAATTGAACCGCCGCCGCCTTAATCTGCGGCGCGCTTCCCGCCGCCGGCTGGTTTTTTTATTCTCCGCCATAGCGGCCTTTCAGTTCCATTGGAACAA
>JAPKDL010000208.1 GCA_028822585.1 Alphaproteobacteria bacterium
GAAATTCATGCGCGACGCCTATACTGAATATTTCCGATTCGTCCAACACCACCCGACCGACAAGAAACCCTGCGGGCGCGGGATCAGGAACTTTTAGATCATCGATACCGATGTGGGGGTCATCGATTTCGATATGGCCGATTAGCGCAAAGGCGCTGGGCGGCGTCAGATACTGTTCAACCGACATCCTGGGCTGCATTGGATCAAACGCTTCGCTATACAGCGCCGAGATAGCGTCGATATCCGTGTGAATTGCCAGACGTATATCGATTTTGGTGACCATCAGGGGGCGATCATCGACGCGGCAGCGCAGCGTCAGGTGCCCGCAGGTAAACCGGCTCTGGTGGGCGCGATTTAAACTGAAATTTCATATCGCTGCCAACATCGCTATGAGCGATTTGGGCCAGAATAGCCGCGTCAGGAACATCCGGGCCTTTGCTGCGTTCAAGCTGAACGCCATATGCGTTGATCGTTTCAAAGACAGCGTCGGCACCGTCGCCACATATTATCACGGGGTTCTGTGGCGTTACCGCTGCTGCGATAACGTCCGGTGCCGCCGTTGCTGGTGGGCCCATCGCTGCACCATCGGGTTTAAAGAGCTGGAAATAAAAATCCGTCCGTTTTGCGTCCAGGACGACAAGCACCGGTCGCCGATTCGCGTCGCGACGTGGCGACCGGGCGACGGTCTCCAAGGTTGAATACCCGACGATGGGCAACTTCGCCGCCATGGCGAGGGCCCGCGCGGCGGCAAGTCCGATTCGAAGTCCCGTGAATCCGCCGGGACCGGTTGTTGTGGCGATGAAATCAAGGTCGTGAAAGTCGAGGCCGGACTCCGCCATCACATCACGCACCATCGGCATAAGATGTACGGCGTGCCCACGCGCCATGGTTTCGAAGCGATGGGCTGCGATCCCATCGCCGGACCACACCGCTGCCGAACACGCTGCCGTTGCGGAATCAATCGCCAGAATTTTCATCGGTCGTCAACAGTTACAAGACAAGGGCATGCACTAAACGGTGTCACGCAAAGTTGCAAACATCTTCGAAATCGAATCGCGGGCTTCGGTCAAACAACGCGCTGGGATCGCCATGTCCCAGGTTGCAAAGGAAATTCGATCGAATTTGGGTGCCTGAAAAGAATAAACTATCGACCATATCGCCGTCATATCCGGACATCGGGCCGCAATCCAGTCCCACCGCTCGGCACGCCAGCAAAAAATACGCACCTTGCAACGATGCATTCCGTGTCGCGGTGACGTCGATGGTAGCCTGGTCGCCCACAAACCACGCCTTGGCGTCGTCATGGGGGAACAGGCGGGGCAAATGTTCATAAAACTCAAAATCAATTCCTAAAATCGCCGTCACCGGGGCGGCCAGGGTCTTCGCCTGATTACCATTGGACAAACAGGGCCGCAATTTTTCCTTCGCGGTCTCGCTGCGCACGAATATGACGCGCATCGGTGAACAATTCGCGCTTGTGGGGCACATTTTTGCAAGATCGAATGCCGCCCTCAACATTTTTTCTGAAACTGGTTCGTCACACCAGCCATTGTGGCTGCGGCCGTCGCGAAACAGTAGGTCGCGGCCAGCATCATTTAAGACGGGATATTTTGACATTAACCGAAAACTCCTTAATTTTGTTAGTTATCATGGATATTCGTTTACCGCCTCTATTTGCAAGCTTAGCGTCGGTGCCGCTCTGGCTGATGTTTGCTATAATTTGGACGTCGACTTTCATCTCCACCACGCATACTGCCGATGGGGCGGTGGCGATCATGTATCACAGATTTGGTGAATCGAGCTACCCATCCACGAACATTACAATCGCGCAGTTTGAAGCGCATATCGAAATACTTAAACGCGGCACTTATAAAGTCATTCCCGCAACCGAACTGGCGGCAGCGTTGAAAGAAGGCCGGACGCTGCCGGACAATGCTGTCGTCATTACCGTCGATGACGCTTATTTATCCGTATACACGGAAGCATGGCCACGCCTTAAAAAGGCTAACCTTCCCTTCACCATCTTTGTGGGCGCCGGTTCGGTGGGGCAACGCGGTGGCCGATATATGAACTGGGATCAAATCCGGGAATTGCGCGACGGCGGTGTTTACATAGGAAACCATAGCAACACGCATACCCATATGGCGCATGCAGGTGCGGCGGTAAACCTTGCTGAAATCAACCAAGCGAAACAGCGCCTGGCAAAAGAGCTTGGTGAATCGTCCGATTCAAATGGAGGGCAACGTATCTTTGCCTATCCATATGGGGAAACCAGCCGCGCCGTCAGAAAGATGGTGGTTGCGGCGGGGTTTGATATCGCCTTTGGGCAACATTCTGGCGCGATTAGCCAAGTGAGCGACCATTATAATTTGCCTCGATTTTCGCTAAATGAACAATATGGCGACAAATCCCGGTTCACACGCATCATCGGCGCTTTACCATTGCCTGTGCATGACATAACGCCGATCGACTATTTGATAGGCAGAGGAATTGGTGCCAATCCGCCAGCGTTTGGTTTTACACTCGATTCAAGCTTGAGCAATGTCGATGCGTTGAAGTGTTTTCATTCGCCTTTCGGCCCGGTGCCTGTATCCAAATTAGGCACGCACCGGGTTGAAATCCGATTTCCAAAGGCCTTTAAACCGGGTCGGGCGCGCATAAACTGCACGATGCCAGGGCCCAACCGGCGCACCCGTTGGTTCGGCTCACAATTCCTGGTGATTGGAGATTAAAGGCGAACGCTTAGGCGTCGGGATAAAACGTCATGACTTTAACGCCAAGCTGCGCCTGATCCAGCGACGTTAAATTATTTTCCCGTATTACCCGATGCAGTAATTTTACGTAACGATCGCCTGTTTGAGAATATAATTTCAAGGATTTAGCCATGGTTAGGCTGTCCAGCGGCAATCCTTGCGCCCGGAAGGTCGCGCGGACATCACGGAATTTTCGATAGGCGCGATGGCTATTGAGGTTGCGTAAATACGACGCGACAGAATCGCCAATGGCTTTGTACGCTCGCACCTTGTGCGTTTTGCCTTCTTCTCGGTCGCGTGGCACCAGACCTTCATATTTCATCGTCGTCCACTGCCCAAAGGGCGCGTTGCCTTCCTGTGCGAAGCGAGATGTGCCCCATCCGCTTTCAATGGCGGACTGCGCCAACGCCAGTGATGGCGGCATCACATCAACACGGCGCAACAATTCATCCAGGTCATCGGATTGAACGCCGTATTCCGCGCCCAACTTCTCCAGCCACTCAACATCCGCGCCCGCCAACGGCGTCCCCACCTTCAACTTTGCATCCAATATGATGAGATGGGCGCGTTGCGTCTCCACCCGGATATTAGCTTCCAGGACATAGGGCAACATGAAATGCAGGAACAGACCTTTGCGTTCCTGCGCCTGGTTTAATTCAGACAAGTCATGGGGCAGGTAAGCATGCCGAATGCGTGGCACCGCCGCTTTTTGGTTGCGTACGGCGGCCAGCGTATATCCCGCATTGGCGAACACATATTTCACTTTGGCAACCGTCGCCATGGATCTGACGCCTTTCGGCGTTATCAAAGGTCTATGCGCCAAGGCTGGCTGCAACGCTGGATCCTCAGCCTT
>JAPKDL010000209.1 GCA_028822585.1 Alphaproteobacteria bacterium
AATGTACAGTTATCGGGGAACCCACCCTGAATGTTCAGATTGTGCGTGAATGGCGCCGCGAGGACCGGTGTTGTTCTTGGCCGCGAAGACCGGATCGAGTGGTCGCCCGATAGCCGGGTCGAGATTGATCCACAGGCGCAGGAGATGGCGGCGTCTATCTTGTTCTGGCCAGTCCTCGAACTCATCGCGTGCATGCAGCACGGCATAGTTGTTCAAGATTTGGATATCGCCTTGTTCCAGATCCATGTCGAATCGGAACCGCTCGTCGACGGCCAACAATTCCACATAGTCGACGGCGTCGGCGTCGACTCCTTGGAGTGGTTGCCCAGCTTTCTTCATGCCTTCGCGGATCGACCGCCCGTGGAAACGGCAGCTCATCCGGCCCTGCCACCAACTGAACACCGGCACGCGATTGCCGGTCACTTCGTCAGGGTCGCCGGTCGGACCCTCCCCTCGCAGGTCATAGTGATAGCCACGGAACAGCGTCGGCAGGTATTCGGGATGCGTGCGACAAACCTCGTTATAGATCGCGCAGGTGCTGGCGATCAGACTCTGTCCGCCCGTCTTGGCCGGGTGAATGCACAACAGACCGACAATATCCATCGGGTCACAATGCGGCAACATGCGGTTCTTCGTGGTGTAACCGCGCACGTTCTTTTCGCCGATAGTACGCCCCGAATCGCGAATATTGCCAACCAGGGCACCAGCCGCGTTCTGGGTCATGGGCGTGCCAAGATAGCGGCCAATGCCCCAGTAGATGTCGGTGATTTCATCTTCATGATAGCGCCCAACATCCAACCCCTTAATCAGCAAACAGCCCTGCCCCGTGTCTAGATCGCGCGCTGCAGCGGCGAGACGTGGTCCCAGTGTCGGGAGTGGGAAATCCTCGCAGCACAACGTTGGCATGCTCTTGCCATACTGTTGCGCCGATTTAAGCGCGGCATCGATCTCCGCTAGATCCATGGCATTTAGGCGCCAGATCCAGGATTCGTCGGTGCGAAGATCTGCCGCACGCCAAACCGCTGGGCCGTCGACCAGTCGCAAGAGTTCCGTAGCGTCGTCAGGAATCATTGCCGCTTTTCCAATTTTTTTGAATTTGCAACGCCGTGGCCGATCATTACGGCGACGGCAGGTGAATAGATAATCACAACCTTGCACGAACGTCGATTCAATATCCAGCACTGCGTGATAATCTTTGCTGAATGCCCCGCCGGAAACGTATTTGACTAAGGAGAATCAAAGGGGGGAGTGGCTGCATTGGCTGACGATAACCTTCGAGGCTCAAAACAGCATAATGGTGCGGATATAATTCATACTCTCGTCCACGACTTCAACGAGATATGGCTGGCGCATTGTCTCAGCCTAAAAACCAAAAGAGGCGAGGCCCTTTCCAACGAAGTGTGCCATAAGTGGCACCTTCCAGGCGTTTAAGGAGGCATTTTAGATCCATCGAACAGAATTACCTGGAAAAGTTGCATTCCAATGATCGAAACAGCAAGATGGCGTGGCGTCCTAAAATTTCACCTCGGCCGACTGCAGGTACATTTTTTTAAAACTAATTTCCGAATTATGACGTACCAACAAGACAGGGATAACACCTTTTACAACGAAAGGTCTCTAAGTTTTTCGCATGCTTTCAACAAAGACTGAATGAATATCTCTACATCCTGTTAGACCAATCCACCAACAAATTTCTAAAAACGCATAAAAATCTTACCCTGAGCCGTACCGTGAGAACGATTTATCAAAACGCCGACAAGGTGCTCACCGTTCCGCACGAATTTATATTAGCCGCGTGCTTTCTGCAGACCTGTCTAACCTAGTAGCATGACACTTTAGACTCCCATAGGGTGCCAAACCAAAACGTACAAAACAAACGCTGAACCTTTGGTGACCGCGAATTCCACATACACCTTGAACGCTGTATATAGGTCCCCCACGAAATCAACTTTTCTATGAATTATGGCAGAACGATACTCGCTCAGAGATACGGCCGGGCTAGTCTGGAAATCATGAACACCCCGCTTCCCAGGTTTGGTCAGGTATTTCCAGCAGCTGAAACTCACCGCGTTAATAAGGGAAATCATTCTCTCTTGCAGTTAACCTTGATAACGTTTTCCTGATAGGCTGGACGCGATCCAAGGTTGCCAGTCCGACCGAAGAGCTAATTGGGTCACCGAAACGCCGGGCCGTGCACCCAGGCGACGAGCGCATAACGAGCGCCTGACTGTACAGGGCAAATCTTGTGTGGCGTGAAGCTGGGGAACAGGATTGCCGTTCCCCTTTGGCGCGCGACTTCAAACGGGTCACCGTCCGCGTTCAGCATCATGGCGCCGCCGGAATAGCTGGTACTGCAGCTTAGCTGTACGGAAACAGACAGCTTGCGGCTGGTGCTTGCGCCGCTGCCGCCGATATCGATGTGCCAGCCGTAATGACCGCCGTGCACCGCGCCAGATTCAGGTGCGCCATAGCGGATGATTTGACACCCCTCGCGGAAATCATCCAGGTCAAATTTGAAATGCTCGCGGTTTGCCATAGAGACGACAGTCGCAAGCCTACGAAACGCCCAATCGTTCAGTGGACCGTCTTCTACCCACAGCACTCGGCAGTCGCGTAAGCGGACGCGCTGGTTGCCCCCGGCCAGTCGCCCGTCATGCACGTCCGGCGAGTGGTCGAACACATCGATCAATCGGGTGCATTCTTCCAGGCCGAAAGTACGAGGGGTAGCATCTATGGAAAATGGAAGCATGTAAATCGGCAGTACGACTAATTATTGCTGCTCGCAATACAAATCGGCGGCGCTACCCAATATCCGTTTTCACTTTCGGGGCGCGGACACGGCGTTGCGTTATTTTCTAAATCCAATAATGCTTTGGTTTTCGCTCGGCGTCCGGGTAAATTTGGCATTGTATTTGACCCTCGAACCGGCAACGTGCGTTCTCGGATATTAGCACCGTAAGGGCTTCATTTCTGCGGGCATGGAGTCTTCTCTGATGACGGCAGAACACTTTATACAACAGAGAATGAATACGCTTCCGGCAAAGGCCGAATAGGAGTTTGGGAT
This sequence comes from Alphaproteobacteria bacterium, assembly GCA_028822585.1. Classification (GTDB taxonomy): domain Bacteria; phylum Pseudomonadota; class Alphaproteobacteria; order UBA8366; genus JABJJH01. Next base: position 3,065 of record JAPKDL010000209.1, read on the forward strand.
GCGGCAAATAATTTTTCCCGTGTTGAAACGTTATTCAGTCATGGGATCGGCCCTCATGAATTGTGTTTATCCTATGATGGTAAATACTTAGTGATTGCCAACGGCGGCATTCGCACGCATCCAAGTACAGGGAGAGAGAAACTAAATATTGCAACGATGGAACCGTCGCTCGCTATAATTAATAGGATCACAGGCAGCTTGCTTACGAAATTCACCCTGAAAAACGCCAGGCAGCAGAAATTGAGTATCCGCCATGTTGTAGTTGGAATGAATGGAATGTTTTGTGCCGTAATGCAGGACCAGGCGCCAGATGGGCAAAACATGCCTCTCGTCGCATTTTGCCGAAGTAATGAGCCTCACCTTTTCTTAGGTGCCGCGCCCAGACATATACAAATGCGGATGCGCGGTTACACGGGGTCTGTGGCATTAGACTGTGGTGGTGTTTTTGCAGGGGTTACCGCCCCTCGCGGTAATTTGGTTACATTCTGGGATTTACGTACTGGGAGTTATATATCTCACACTAACTTCTCAGATGTCTGC
>JAPKDL010000012.1 GCA_028822585.1 Alphaproteobacteria bacterium
GAATTGGCCTGACCCCGTCGTGCTAGGCTGTTAAAAGAGGCCCTGATTTGCAGGATGTTGGAGGAATGGTGATGGTTGAAACATCGGAGATGGGAAAAACAGGCGTCATGGTGTGTGGCCATGGCAGTCGGGATGTGGAAGCGGTTCGGGAATTTGAAGCCGTCGCCAAGGGCTTGCGTGAACGAATGCCACAATTCGATGTGGATTATGGGTTTCTGGAATTTGCGACGCCGATTATTCGCACGGGACTCGATTCGCTGCGCGCCCTGGGCAATGATCGTATTTTAGCCGTGCCGGGCATGTTGTTCGCCGCGGGTCATGCGAAAAATGACATTCCCTCGGTTCTCAATACCTATCAGGCCAACACCGACCATTTTGAGATTAATTACGGTCGCGAACTGGGTGTCGATTTAAAGATGATCCGTGCCGCGGGCGAACGGATCGAACAGGCATTGGCCACTGTCGACGCGGATATTTCTCGCAGTGAAACCTTGTTGGTCGTCGTCGGACGCGGCGCGTCGGACCCGGACGCCAACGGGAACGTCGCCAAGGTGACACGCATGTTGTGGGAAGGCCTGGGCTTTGGTTGGGCGGAAACCGCATATTCTGGCGTCACCTTTCCCTTGGTAGAGCCGGCCTTGGAACATGTGTCGAAATTGGGCTACAAACGCGTGGTGGTGTTTCCATATTTTCTGTTCACTGGCGTTTTGGTGAAGCGAATCTACGGTTATACCGATTTGGTCGCCGAACGACATCCGGATATCGAATTCATCAAGGCGCCCTATTTGAACGACCACCCCCTGGTGCTGGACTGTTTCGCCGACCGGGTTGACGAAATTTTAAACGGCGCGAATTTGATGAATTGCCAGATGTGCAAGTATCGCGAACAGGTTCTGGGGTTTGAAGCCGAAGTTGGCCTACCGCAGGAAAGCCACCACCACCATGTCGAAGGCGTCGGCACCGGTCCGGAATCCGAGCCTCCGCATGACCACAGTCATAACCATGATCATGGCCACCATCCCTATCCCCATGCGGACCACCCTCACGGACCGGCAAGCATGAAGAAAACACCCCTGCCGAGCGATTGACCTCATGGCGCTGTTTGATGCCTATATCGTTGTCGATTGGAGCGCCGCCAGCCGCCCCCGACACGGCAAGGATTCCATTTGGTGGGCGCTGGTGCGCCGCATCAATGGAGAGGTGGGGATGGTTCGGCGCGAAAACCCCCGCACCCGTCATGCGGCCACCCAAGGTCTCGCCAATCAACTCGCCGAGTTGCTGGCCGAAGGCGCCCGCACTTTGATCGGGTTCGATTTTCCGTTTGGCTATCCGGACGGAACCGCCGCACGCTTGGGATTACCCGGATTACCTTGGCGCCATATGTGGCAGGAGATCGCCGACGCCTTGGACGACGCGCCCGATAATTCAAACAACCGCTTCGACCTCGCCGAAAACCTCAACGAACGTCTTTACGGTGAAGCTTTTCCATTCTGGGGCAATGTGCGCGAAGAGGATCGCCCCTATCTGCGCCGCCGGGGCCGGCGCCCCCATACCGACGGTGATTTAGCGGAATGGCGCGCTTGCGACCGACTTGGTAAAACGACCTCGTCCGTCTGGCAACTGGTGGGAAACGGGTCGGTCGGCAGTCAAGTTCTGACCGGCGTTTCCCGGGTGTTGCAATTGCGCACCGATCCTCGCCTGGCGATGGACAGTCTTATCTGGCCGTTTGAGACCGGGTTGGCGCACGATCCGCGCGCTAAAATCATCTTCGCCGAAGTCTATCCGTCCCTGTTAGCGCCGAAACCGGAACCAGATCAGGTCAAGGATGCCCGCCAGGTCCGGACCACGGCGGAATATTTCGCGACGCTGGACGCAACAGGTGACTTGGAACCTTTTTTCGCAGGCGACCCGGACCTGACACCCGCTGAACGCGAGGCCATAGTAGGTGAAGAAGCGTGGATATTAGGTGTAACACGTAATAATGAACGCCCTGAAAGACGCCCTCCGACGAAAAGGCGTCGATACGACTATGAACGCAATCCGGTAGAAATCTATCAAACCTCGTTTGAAATCGTTCGACGCGAAGCGAATTTAGACGATGTCCCAGTAGATTTAAGTGACGTCGCGCGACGCCTGGTCCACGCCACGGGCACGCCGGACATTATCGACGCCCTTGTCGCATCGCCAGGCGCGGCCACAATAGGGTGTGAGGCCTTACGTAATGGTGCGCCTATATTATGCGATGTCGAAATGGTCGCACACGGGATCACGCGCACGTCATTACCAAACCGTAACGATGTAATTTGCACGCTCAACGACCCCCAGACGCACGACCACGCCGCAGCGCTTGGGACCACCCGGTCGGCAGCGGCGATCGATTTTTGGACGCCCTGGCAAGAAGGTGCGGTCATCGCCATTGGCAATGCGCCGACCGCTCTGTTTCACCTGCTGGAACGCCTGGATGAAGGCGCCCCTAAACCGGCGCTCATTCTGGGGTTCCCGGTCGGGTTCGTGGGCGCGGCGGAATCCAAGGGGGCATTGATCGACAATCCGTTTGGCGTTCCGTATATCGCCTTGAAAGGGCGGCGCGGCGGCAGCGCCATGGCGGCAGCGGCGGTCAATGCGCTGGCGTTACTGGCAAGAGACGAGGATGCGCCGCTGAAGGTGAAATCCGGAAACAAGACGCCCTGGCTCAACATTATCGGCGTTGGCGAGGGCGGTTATTGGGCGTTGAACCCTACTGCGCGCGCGCTGATCGACGCCGCTGAAATCTGCTATGGCGGTGCCCGCCATCTGGCTATGTTGCCGCCGAGCTACCCGGGGGCACAACGGCGTTGGAAGACGCCCTTGCGCGACAGTTTTTCCGACATCAAAGCGTTGGAAGGCCGCCAAACCGTCGTGCTGGCGACCGGCGACCCCATGAATTTTGGCATTGGCGCGACCCTAGTTCGGGAATTTGGAGACGCCTTCGGGGTCGATACGCTGGCGATTCTGCCGGCTCCCGGCGCTTTTTCCCTATCTGCCGCGCGGATGAGATGGGCCTTGCCCGAGACAATTTGCCTGTCAATCCATGGCCGTCCTCTGGCGGTTTTGAACCTGCACATCGCGCCTGGCGCCAAGCTGTTAATCCTGTCCGAAAACGAAAATTCGCCCGCCGCCGTCGCCAGCTTGTTATGCGACCGAGGGTTCGGCGACAGCATCCTCAACGTCCTGGAACATTTGGGCGGCGCACGCGAAATAGTGCGCCAGTCAACCGCCAAAGCTTTCGATGCGACCGCAAAACCTTTGAGGCTCAACACCATCGCCGTGGAATGTGTCGCCGGGCCGGACGCACAATTTTATAGCCGCAGCGGCGGCCTTCCCGACGACGCCTTTGAACATGATGGTCAATTGACCAAACAGGTGGTGCGCGCGGCGACCCTTGCTGCCTTAGGACCTCGACCCGGCGCGCATTTGTGGGATATTGGCGCAGGGTGTGGGTCTATCAGTGTTGAATGGATGCGGGCAGGCGGCTGCGCCACGGCAGTGGAACGCAACCCGGATCGGCTGGCCATGATCGCGCGCAACGCCACTTCCCTGGGCGTGCCCGCACTGGAGATTGTTGCAGGCACCGCGCTTGACGTTTTGCCGAACCTGAACGCGCCGGACGCGGTTTTTGTCGGTGGCGGTCTTTCAAATGATGGGTTGTTGGCGAAGTGCTATGACGCTCTGGCTCCCAGTGGACGACTGGTCGCCAACGCGGTGACCGTCGAGGGCGAAGCGACGTTGGCGCGCGCATATGAAGCGTGGGGCGGATCCTTGACCCGGATCGCCATTTCTAAGGTCCGGCCTATTGGACGATTGCATGGATGGGATACGGCGATGCCGGTGACGCAATTCACGGTGACGAAATCATGACGGGAATTTTGCATGGCGTGGGCGTTGGTCCCGGCGATCCGGACCTCATTACGCTGAAAGCGCTGCGGATAATTCAAAGCGTCCCGGTGATCGCCTGGCCCGCGCCACTGACCGGAGATTCCATGGCGCGCGCGATTGCAGCGCCCCATATTGACGCGCGCGGCGCCGACAACGCGCCAGTGGAAATAGCCATTCGTATGCCGATGAGCGTCGCGCGCTTCCCGGCGCAAACTGTGTATGACACGGCCGCGCATGACGTTGCCGTGCATCTGGACGCGGGGCGCAATGTTGCGGTTTTGTGCGAAGGCGACCCGTTTTTTTACGGGTCGTTCATGTATTTGTTCGGCCGTCTGGCGGAAAGTTACCCGGTTGACGTCACGCCCGGCATATCATCGCTGACCGCCAGCGCCGCTGCGCTCGGCGCGCCATTGGCCGCACGCAACGATGTGTTGACCGTGTTGCCGGCACCCTTGCCCGTAGCGGAATTGCAACGGCGATTGGAAGAGTCCGACGCCGTGGCGATCATAAAAATCGGGAGCCACCTGGACAAAGTCAAAGCGGCGCTGGCAGCGGCGGATTTGCTGGACGACGCTCGTTATATTGAACACGCCACCATGCCCTCCCAAACCGAGCAACGTCTGGCGGATGTCGACGCTGCACCGTATTTTTCAATGGTCCTGGTGCATAAACGCCGGGAAGCCTGGCGAACTGACGCTGACCGAACGGAAACAGGATCATGACGATCGCCATCATAGCACTTGATGCGCGGGGACTAATCTTGGCGCGGACCCTGTCCGAATCGCTGCCCGACGCAACAGTGCATCGCCGGGTCGCCCGCACATCCGCGGACTCTGGAGACATCATCTTCGATGATACAATAACATATCTGCGCGAATTGTTCACCGCCAATATCACAATCATTGGCGTGTGCGCCGCTGGTATTCTGATCCGCGCCCTGGGCCCGCATTTGTCCGACAAGCGCCAGGACCCGCCTGTTTTGGCGGTCAGTGCCGACGGTGCGTCTGTTGTGCCACTGATCGGCGGGCATCACGGCGCCAATGATCTGGCCCGGCGCATCGCTGCGGTGACCGGCGGGACGGCGGCGATCACCACCGCCAGTGACATCGCCTTTGGGTTCGCATTGGATGATCCACCGAACGGCTGGCGCGTCGAAAACTTGGATCGACTGAAACCCATCGCCGCCGCCTTGCTGGCGGGCGACCCCGTGGCGTTTGATGTGGAATGTGGCGACGCCACATGGATGGCGGATGCGCCCTGGACTGCAACGGCGCCCTGCAATGTACAGGTTACGGACAGAGCGGACGCGAACACGGAAAGCGATCTGGTGCTGCGCCCCCCGGTGTTGGCGCTGGGGATTGGTTGCGAACGCAATACAGACCCGGAAGAACTGCGCGTGCTTGTGCTCAAAACCCTGCGCGATGCCAATTTATCGCCAAACGCCGTGGCCTGTGTCGTCTCCATCGATTTGAAATCAAACGAGCCTGCCGTTCACGCTCTGGCGGATGAGTTGGGACGACCCGCCCGCTTCTTCGCCGCCGCCGCGTTGGAAGCGGAATCACCGCGCCTGCAAACTCCATCCGATATCGTGTTTCGGGAAACCGGATGCCATGGCGTCTGTGAAGGAGCAGCACTGGCGGCGGCGGGACCCGACTCTCAACTCATTGTCGCCAAGACCAAGTCGGCCCGCGCGACCTGCGCCATCGCGCGCGCAACCGGCGACATCGACGCGCATACAATTGGCCAACCGCAGGGAATTCTGAATATCGTCGGCATCGGCCCCGGCGCCAGCGCCTGGCGCACGCCGGATGCGGACCAGGCCATTCGGCGCGCCGACGCCGTGGTGGGGTACAGTCTGTATCTGGATATTGTCGCCGATGTCATGCAGCCGAGCGCGCGGGTCGACTCCGATTTAGGTGCCGAAGAAGACCGTGTCCGTCAAGCCTTGAACCTGGCGGCGGCGGGCAAACGCGTCGCATTGGTTTCTTCCGGGGATGCGGGTATTTACGCGCTGGCGGCATTGGCGTTTGAATGCCTGGACAGCGCCGATGATCCACGTTGGAACCGGCTCACTCTCAACGTTATTCCCGGCGTTTCCGCCATGCAGGCCGCCGCCGCGCGGGCGGGTGCCCCCCTGGGACATGATTTTTGCGCCGTCTCGCTGTCAGATTTATTAACCCCGCGCGAGGTGATCCTGCAACGCTTGGACGCTGCGGCAAAAGTCGGATTCGTCACCGCGCTATACAACCCGCAAAGCCGCACACGCCGCGACTTGCTTGGCGAAGCTCAACGTATTTTTGTCGACGCCCGCCCCGCTGCGACGCCAGTGATCATCGCGCGCAATCTGGGTCGCGTAGATGAATCCATCATAATAACAACATTGGCTGATTTTGAACCAGACATAGTCGATATGCTGACCATCGTGATTATTGGCGGCGCTGATACAAAGACCATCCAACGTGGCGTAAACCGTTGGACTTATACGCCGCGCGGATACGCCAAAAAGAAACCGACCAAAGGGACAATCAAATGACGGTTCATTTCATCGGTGCGGGCCCCGGCGCCCCCGATTTGATCACAGTGCGCGGCTTGAAATTAATCCAGCGCTGCCCGGTCATCTTGTATGCAGGGTCCCTGGTGCCCACCGAAGTTGTCGCCGAAGCCGCGCCCGGCGCCCGCATCATCGACACCGCGCCGCTGAACCTTGACGAGATTATTGAGGAATTAGCTCAAGCCCAAGCCCAAGGATTGGATGTGGCGCGGGTGCATTCCGGCGACCCGTCGATTTACGGCGCCATCGCGGAACAAATGCGCCGCCTGGATGCGCTGGACATCGACTATGACATAACTCCCGGCGTGCCCGCCTTCGCCGCCGCCGCCGCCGTGTTGAAAACCGAATTGACCGCGCCGGAAATTTCCCAAACCGTTATTCTGACCCGCACGTCGGTGCGCGCATCGGCCATGCCGGAAGGAGAATCGCTGCCGATTCTGGCGCAAAGCCATGCGACCCTGGCGATTCATCTGTCGGTGAACAATCTTGCCAAGGTCGTGCGTGAGTTAACTCCAGCGTACGGCGCGGACTGCCCGGTCGTGGTCGCCTATCGGGTGTCCTGGCCGGACGAGAAAATTATCCGTGGGACCTTGTCCACAATTCGGCCCCTGGTGAAGGAGTCGGGAATGACCCGCACTGCATTGATTCTGGTTGGTCCCGCGTTAGATTTGAACGCTCTTGACGCCGGCAGCATTGATGCCAGAATCCTTCATGAAAGCCGACTTTACGCTGCGGACCACCATCACGTGTTGCGGCCCCGTGCCAAACCCTCTGAATAATCAGTTATTCGCGCGCGCCCGCTTTTTCCAGTACCCGCCGCACCGACCGGTTACGGCCCTCATCAGACCAACCCAGCACGCCACGCCCGGTATAATCCAGCATGGTCGCGTCCGCTCCACTGTCCAGCAGCAACTGCACAACGTCGAGCCATCCGCTTTTCGCCGCCAGCATCAAAGGTGATTGGCCGTACTTGTTCTGCACATTTGGTTTGGCGCCCGCTTCCAGCAAAATTGCAACAACACTGATTTCGCCCTCCGCCGCCGCCGCTGCCAACGCTGTCAGGCCAAATTTGTCCTTTAAGTCAAGCCGCGCGCCGCGCTCTAGAAGCATCGCCACAATTCCCAGCGACCCCGCCAGCGCGCCATAAATTAACGGCGTGCGATTTTCATCGTCCGAGATATCCGGCTGCGTGCCCCGTTTAAGCCAATACTCGACGACATCAGCGTCGCCAATCGCGGCCCCATCGATCAATGGATGCAAAGCCAACACGTTTCCTTGCGCACGCACCGGTGCCAATCCAAGGGATATTATCCCAAGAAGCGCCATCAGGCTGAAAACTGTAAAAGATTTAAAAATCTGCTGCATGAATTTCCAATCGCGAACCTATATGTAAGCCTTCATTAGAAACCTACAATCTGCTTTATCCAAAACAACGCCTGTTGCACCGTTTCCGCCTGATTAACTCCCGCTCTGCCGGGACATCCCAAATCACAAGGTGGGCGGTCAATCATGACAACCGGAATTCCCAACACCCGCGCGGCGTGCAATTTCGCCACCGTCGCATCGCCACCGCTGTTTTTAGACACCACGACATCAATACGATGCGCCTTCATTAACTGCAGGTCGCCCACTTTTGTAAACGGTCCGCGCGCGCTCACAATATCATAGTCCACAAACGCTGAAACCGTTTCCGGCGTATCGATTAGCCGTATCAAAAAGTATACGTTCTCAAGCTCGGAAAAAGCGGCCAGTTCGCTGGCCCCCACCGTCAAAAATACACGCCGCCCCACGCTTGGCAGCAACGCGGCAGCAGCGGCAATGTCAGTCACCGAATGCCAATCATCGCCAGATTGTGGCGTCCAGGGAGGTCGATCCAGGCGCAGTACCGGTACGGCGTGCGCCGCCTGAATCGCATGTTTGCTTATTTGGGCGGCGAATGGGTGGGTCGCGTCAATGACGACATCAACTCCCTGCGCGAGTATCCAGGCGTGCAAACCTTCTGGTCCGCCAAACCCGCCAATATGTATCGATCCGGGAAGGGATGCGGGCGCCCGTGTCCTGCCTGCCAGTGACGAGGTCACCTGAATTCGGACGCCATACGCCGCGACAACCGCGCGCGCCACCGCCGCCGCGTCGCCGGTCCCGCCCAGAATTAACAGATGCGGCTTTTGATTTACCGGTTTACGGCGCGGCATATCCGACCCGCTCGCCCTTGCGATCAACCACAAACACATCGACTTGAACGCCACCCGCCAATGTCGCCAGCGCCACACTGCGCGCCTGCGCCGCGATAACGTCGGCCAGCGGCAACCCTGTGGCGATATCCAACGCTTCGGCGGCCGTATTGGCGCTGCGTATTTGGCGCGCTATGTCGTCGCCGCCCAACCCACTCGCCACTCGGGCCAACCGCTCGAAATCAACCTGGCTGCGCGCTGAATGCAAATCCAAAGCGCCTTGCGCCAGTTTGGTCAATTTTGCGAACCCGCCCGCAATAGTGAGCCGGGGCACCGGGTGGCGTCTTAGATATTTTAGCAATCCCCCAGCGAAGTCGCCCATGTCAATCAACGCGCCATCGTCCAGCCCGAACGCCGCCTTTACCGACGCTTCGGATGTTTTGCCCGTTGCACCCGCGATATGCATCACACCCGTATGGCGCGCCACATCGACGCCTCGGTGAATGGAATGAATCCAGGCGCTGCACGAATACGGAATGACGACACCGGTTGTGCCCAGTATTGACAGCCCCCCCAGAATACCGAGCCGGGGATTCCATGTTTGCAGCGCAATTTCCGCGCCGCCGGGAATGGAGATGGTAATATCAACGTCGCATGCCACGTCCAATTCTTCCGCTGCGTCGCACAACGCGTCGGTAATCATGGCGCGGGGTGCTGGATTAATGGCGGGTTCCCCCGGCGCCACCGGCAAACCGGGCTTGGTAACGGTCCCCACCCCTTCGCCCGCGCGAAACGTGACGCCGGAATTCACCGCGCCGCGCCGTGCCGTCGCCAGCACGGTCACGCCATGGGTAACGTCGGGGTCATCGCCCGCGTCTTTTACAACACCCACCACGGCATAGGGCCCGGCGGCGTCCTGAGCGACCTTGCCGTCGGTCAAATTAAAGGTGGGCCGATCCCCCCGCGGCAATCGGATCATCACCGTCGCCGGAAATGTTCCGGTGTGAAGCGCCATGAACGCCGCACGCGCTGCCGCAGTTGCACACGCGCCCGTCGTCCAGCCGCGCCTTAGCGGTGTGTTCGGTTTTTGGCTCTTTGGTTTCCGGTTCATACGCGTGAGTGTACGACGCGCCGCGAACGGACGCTACAGCATCACTTCAATAAGATACGGCCCTTGCGTGGCGAGGCCCGCATCCAGAGCCTTGTTTAATTCATCCGCCGACGACACTCGCGAGCCTTCAACGCCCATGCCGCGCGCCAGCATCAGCCAGTCGAGGTCCGGACGGGACAGATCCATCATATCCAACGCCTTGCGGCCCGGGTTTCCGGCACCGACTTTGGCCAACTCACCCTTCAAAATGGCGTAGGATCTGTTGGCGAAAATCACCGTTGTGACATCCAGCCCTTCCCGCGCCTGCGTCCACAATGCCTGCAATGTGTACATACCGCTGCCGTCGCCTTCCAGGCAGAGCACTTTGCGGTCCGGACACGCCACTGCAGCGCCCGTCGCCAACGGCATGCCAAGGCCAATTGACCCGCCCATGTTATTGAGCCAGCAATGCGGCGGCGCGCCTGCGGTCAACGGATAAAACCCTCGTCCGGTCGTAACCGATTCATCGGCGACGATAGCGTCTTCCGGCAAGGCCGCGCCCAGGGCGGCGGCGATGGTGTCGTAGTCCAGCGCGCCGGTGGGACGACCTGGACGATCGGCTTCCTGGCGTACCGCGTCGGACCGTTTGGCGCCCACCACATCGGCCAGCCGTTCCAGCGCATCCACCATATCATCGGATAAATCAGCCAAGGTGTGGAATTCACAGCCTTCCGGCGCCAACAGGCTGGGCGTGTTGGGATAAGCAAAAAAGGCAACCGGGATTTTCGCGCCCACCAGAATGATATGTTTGTAATTTTTCAGAACGTCCAGCGCCTGTTCAACGACGTAGGGAATACGCAGAACCGACACCCGCCCGGCGCCGCGTTGCAACCGTGCGTTGGAACCCTGCGACATAATGTGGGCACCCATTTTAGCGGCTATCCCTCCCGCCAGATTAAGGGGGTCTTCGTAAAGTGCCTGGCCTGTCATCAACAACAATGTCGGTTCGCCCGACCGTAACGCCGACGCCGCCATTTCCACCGCACTGTCGGAAACTTTCGCACGCCCGATGATCTCGGGTACGTCGGCGACACCGTCAGCGGCATTCCAGGCGGTGTCCGCAGGCAGTATCAAGGTTGCGATCTGACCCGGCGCCGCACTGGCCGCTGCAATCGCCTCCGCCCCGTCCGTTGCCACTGATTTGGCGTCGGGTGATGTTTTCACCCAATGGGATACCGGCGCCGCAATGCCTTCTATATCGGCAGTCAAGGGCGCGTCATGTTGCACATGATAAGTCGCATGATCGCCCACGATATTGACCATAGGCGTGGCCGCTTTTTTCGCATTGTGTATATTAGCCAGCGCGTTGCCGAGACCCGGTCCCGTGTGCAGCAGCGTGGAGGCGGGCGTGCCGGTCATGCGAGCATAGCCGTCCGCCGCGCCGGACACCACGCCTTCGAACAGCCCCAAAACGCAGCGCATGCCGTCGACCTTGTCTAGCGCCGCCACAAAATGCATTTCCGACGTACCCGGATTTGTGAAGCAGACGTTTACGCCCCCTTTAACCAATGTCCTAACAAGACTTTCCGCGCCATTCATGAACCGTTCCACCCTATATCCGTAAATTCAGTGCAAATTAAACCGCCGCGAATTTTACGCATTGCCGGGATCATTGAAAGACGAAACAGTCGCCTCTGCGGTAAATATAATGCAAGAGCCTGTTGGTAAAGGCAGCTTCGGTGATATCCTGTGACCCATGACCAGTCTCGACTCAACTCCGCCAGCCGCTGTGGCGCCCGGCGTCATCATCGCCGCCCCCGCCAGCGGCAGCGGTAAGACCACTGTCACACTGGCGTTATTGCGGGCGTTCTCGCGGGCGGGCGTCAAGGTCGCATCCGCCAAAATTGGCCCAGATTATATCGACCCCGCCTATCACCGTGCAGGGATTAGCACCGCCGGGGAGGCTTCTTGCGTGAATTTGGACAGTTGGGCGATGCAGGCTGGTACGTTTTCCAACCTGGTTCACAAAGTATCGGAAAACGCCGACCTTGTTATCTGCGAAGGCGTCATGGGTTTGTTCGACGGCGCGCTTACCCAAAAGGCAATCGGAAATGGCTCTACCGCCGACGCAGCGGCGTGCACCGGCTGGCCCGTCATTTTGGTGGTTGATGCGCGCGGGCAAGCGCAATCGGCGGGCGCCTTGATTGAAGGCTTTGTCCGCCATCGGCAAGATATCAACGTCGCCGGGGTCATCTTCAACCGGGTCGGCAGCGACCGACACGCCCGAACGTTACGCGCCGCCGCCGAACAATCCGGCGTCATCGTGCTGGGTTGCCTGCCACGCGACCCGGCGCTGGCCTTGCCGGAACGACACCTTGGTTTGGTGCAGGCCGGTGAACATGACTCGTTAGAAGCGTTTATGGACAACGCGGCGGGAATTGTCGCCACCGCGCTTGATCTCGACGCATTGCAAAAAATGGCCCGACCCACAGGATTGCGGACACCCGTTCGGGATCCCGCAAGTCAGGACTCCTCGGGGCCGCCGCCGCTGGGTCAGACCATCGCCATTGCACGAGATGACGCCTTCGCCTTTACCTACCCCGCCATGCTGGACCAGTGGCAAGCCCAGGGTGCCGCGCTGCATTTCTTTTCACCGCTGGGGGATGAATCGCCTGGCGCCAGCGCCGACGCGGTCTATCTGCCCGGCGGCTATCCGGAATTGCACGTTGGGCGATTGGCGGGCAATGATAAATTTATCAGCGGTGTGCGTGACGCCGCGGCGCGGGGTGCGGCTGTTTACGGTGAATGCGGCGGCTATATGGTTCTGGGCGATGCGTTGACCGATGGAGACGGACACACGCATCAAATGATTGGGTTGCTCCCGCTCCGCACGTCCTTCGCCGCACCAAAGTTGCACCTGGGGTATCGCCGTGCGGAAACCCTGACAGCCACACCGCTGGGTGCCGCACAGACAAAATTCACGGGACATGAATTTCATTACGCTTCCATAGTCGGCGAGGGGCCGGGGCAGGCGTTGTTCCAAGTTTCCAACGCCGCAGGTGATGCGCAGGGCAACGCTGGACTGGTCGTTGGTGCGGTCGCCGGGTCGTTCATGCATTTGATCGACCGAGTAATTGACGGGGCGTCCGCCCCATGACTGAAACGCCGCCCTTCTGGAAAACAAAATCTTTACGGCAAATGACGCCGGATGAATGGGAATCGCTGTGCGACGGCTGCGGACAATGCTGTTTGCATAAACTGGAAGATGCGGATACGGGCGAAATCGCGTTGACCAATGTCGGGTGCCGGTATCTGGACCACGACACGTGCCAGTGCCAGGACTATGCCAATCGCCAGAAAAATGTGCCGGATTGCGTGCAGTTGACGCCGGGCAAGGCGGCGATGCTGCGCTGGTTGCCGCAGACCTGCGCCTACCGGCTGATCGCCCAGGGCGACAATTTATATGACTGGCATCCGCTGGTGTCGGGCGACCCGGACAGCGTCCACAAGGCGGGCGTTTCAATTCGTGGCGATGTGTTGAACGAAGACGATATCGACGACATTGAACAGCACGTGGTCGATTGGATGAATCAGGGTGTCAATCCGTTCCGGCGGCGGCGATGACAGGCAAGATGGTGAAACATATTATAGTGCAGGGCCGGACCATCACGCTCGCCATCCGGCGCAGTCTCCGGGCTCGACGCCTGGTGTTGCGCGTTGATTCCACAATCGGCGGCGCGGAGCTTATTTTGCCCAAATCCGTTTCCGAATCCGAAGGTCTTGATTTTGTTACCCGTCGTGCCTCGTGGTTGTTGGATAAGCTCGACCAATTGCCGCCGCGAACGCCCTTTCATGGCGGCGCCGTGCTACCCATCGGCGGTGTTAACTGTGTGATCCGCCACGCGCCTGAAACAACACGTAGGGTTAAACTTGAAGACGGGGTGCTCAATGTAGGCGGCGCTGACGACCATGTGGCGCGACGGGTGCGGGACTGGCTGCGGCGCGAAGCGCGCGACGCCATCACGCCGCTGGCCTGGGAAAAAGCGCGGATTATTGCGTTGAAGCCGGATCGCATCTCCATTCGCGATCAACGCAGCCGATGGGGCAGTTGTTCACACAAGGGCGGCTTGTCGTTCAATTGGCGGCTTATCCTGGCGCCGCCGATGGTGCTGGATTATGTCGTCGCGCATGAAGCCGCGCATTTACGGGAAATGAACCACGCCCCGGCCTTCTGGGCGGTGGTGGATCAATTGACCGACCACGCCACAGCCGGGCGACATTGGTTGAAAATTAACGGCGCGCGCCTGCATTCTTATGGCTGACCCCGCGACATCTTGGTGTCAGAACCCTTGCGCCGGTGGGTTTACAGAAATGGCCCACCGTCCTATAGAATATTATGGCCAAAATTCGCCCCTATACCCACGCGATCGATCGTCTAAAGTCCGTCCAATTGCGGCCCACCCGGCAACGCACCGCCTTGGCGCGTTTGTTGTTGGAAGGCGCGGACCGCCATGTGACGGCGGAACAACTGCACGCCGAAGCGCTGGGCGCCAACGTCAAAGTGTCACTGGCAACCGTGTACAACACGTTGCATCAATTCACCGAAGCGGGATTGATGCGGGAAGTTGTGGTTGAAACCGGGCGATCCTATTTCGACACGAATATTTCGGACCATCACCATTTCTTCGAAAAAGACACCGGCGCGCTCAGCGATATTCCCCTCGACTCTATCAAAGTATTGGCGTTGCCTGACGCGCCCGAAGGTCGCGAAATTGATCACGTTGATATAATAGTTCATCTAAAATAATGTTTTGAACAAATACGGTATTGCTTAATTTAGAATTGTTTTAATAATTTGATCTCGCTATGATATTGCGAAAGAATTAATGCAGCACCGCCCTAATTGGGTCCCGTATTTAGTTAAACATTAACAACGATAACCAGGAGGGAAAGCATGTCCTTAAAAGACAGCAAGACCGAAGACAATCTAAAGGCCGCGTTTGCGGGTGAAAGTCAGGCAAATCGCCGCTATTTGTACTTCGCGCAAAAAGCCGACGTCGAAGGCTATAACGACGTCGCCTCCGTGTTCCGGTCCACCGCCGAAGGCGAAACCGGCCATGCGCACGGCCATTTGGAATTTCTGGAAGAAACCGGCGATCCGGCGACGGGCCTGCCCATCGGCGGCACCGGCGACAATTTGAAAGCCGCCGTTGCAGGCGAAACCCACGAATACACCGACATGTATCCGGGCATGGCGCGGACCGCGCGCGAAGAAGGCTTCGACGAAATCGCCGATTGGTTCGAAACTCTGGCGAAAGCTGAGAAAAGCCATGCCGGTCGGTTCCAAAAAGCGTTCGATACGCTCGACGGCTAATCACGCGTCACATCACGGCGTTGCATGTTTCTGCGGCGTCGTGATGTTTTGCGGCTTTACAATCAGACGGAATACGCATGACGGAAGGCAGTCTGGGCGCGCCCACGCGCCACCCCATTCCCTGGCGAGACGAGGCCTTTTACGACGAATCCGACCTTGATTCGGAACTTCGCCGTATCTTCGATATATGCCATGGCTGCCGTCGCTGCTTTAACCTTTGCGATTCATTTCCCCGCCTGTTCGACCTGATTGACGATTCGGATAGCGGCGAACTCGACACGGTCGAGTCAAAAGATTTCAAACCGGTCATCGACGCCTGCACCTTGTGCGACATGTGCTTCATGTCGAAATGCCCCTATGTGCCGCCACATGAATTCGATTTGGATTTTCCCCATCTTATGCTGCGCGCCCGCGCTATCGACCACCGCAATGGCGATACGGGTTGGGTTGAAGGACAATTGTCGAAAACCGACCGTAACGGCAAACTGGCCGGATTGGCCGCCCCGCTGACAAGCCTCGCCAATTGGGCTTCGCATGACGCCAACAAATTGACTCGTCCGGTGCTGGAAAAGATGGCTCACGTCCACCGGGACGCTGCGCTGCCGGAATTTCACAGCGACACCTTCGTCAAGCGCGCCGCCAAACAGGCGCCCGCCATTAACCACGACGCACCGGGGTTTGGCCGCAAAGCGGTGCTCTACGCCACGTGTTTCGGGAATTACAACAACCCGGAAATTGGAACTGCAACCCGTGCTGTGTTCGCTCATAACGGTGTCGAAACAGAAGTCGTCTACCCCAATTGCTGCGGCATGCCGCAATTGGAGCAGGGCGACCTTGCCGCTGTTGCAAAGAACGCCGCCACGGTGGCAGCGGAAATGGCGCCATGGATTGAAAGGGGATACGACATCATCGGGTTGGTCCCGTCCTGCACCTTGATGTTGAAATCCGAATGGCCCTTGATTCTGCCGGAATCTGAAGCCGTTCAAGCTCTGGCTGCTGCGACCAAAGACGTTAGCGAATACATCGTCGATATCGCCAAGACTGAAGGTCTGGCGGACGGATTGGGCGGAATTGTGGACGGCGTCACGGTTCACATCGCCTGTCACGCACGGGCCCAGAACATCGGTCAGAAAGCCGCCGATCTGCTGCGCCTTCTCCCAGACACGGACCTCCAAGTGATCGAACGCTGTTCCGGTCATGGCGGGTCCTGGGGCGTCATGAAAGATAATTTCGATACTGCATTGAAGGTTGGCAAGCCGGTCGCGCGACAGGTCGCCAAGGCTGCGCACAAACACATCGTGTCCGAATGCCCGCTAGCGGGCATTCATATCGGCCAGGGCGTCGAACGACTCCCCGACGCGCCCGATAATATAAACGTCGCGCCGCACCCCATCGTGCTTTTCGCCAAGGCCTATGGTCTTGAATTTTAAGCTGCCGGAAGAGCCAATTATGCCCCCTAAAACCGAAATCACCCACGACGATATCCTGGATACCGCCGCCTTTGCCGCCATCCGCAAGGACAAGCGCCGGGAAATAAGTGCTATCAAGCGCAACCGGCGGATTGAAATTGGTCCGGTCGCGACATGCTATTTTGAATCTTTCGAAACAATGTGGTGGCAAATTCAGGAAATGCTCTTCATCGAAAAGGGCGGCGACGCGCAGCTGGCCGACGAATTAGCAGCCTATAACCCCTTGATTCCCAAGGGCCAGGAACTGGTCTGCACGGTGATGTTTGAAATCGACGATGAAAAACGTCGCCGCGCGTTCCTCGGCCGTCTGGGCGGGGTGGAGGGCACCATGTTTATCCGCATCGGCGAGATGGAAATCCCCGGCGCGCCGGAAGCCGATGTGGATCGCACCAACGCCGATGGTAAAGCGTCCTCGGTGCAGTTCATCCATTTTCGCTTCACGGAAGCCCAAATTAAGCTCTTTCGCGCGCCAAACGCTCAAATTCTCATCGGATTTTCACATTCGGCCTATGGCCATCTCGCCGTCATGCCCGAGGAAACGCGCCAGGCGCTGAGCCAGGATTTCATCGACACTTAGGTGTGATCTCTCACCAGATTGGTCGTCTGTCCATATTAGTTCCCCACGACCCTGAAGGGCGTGTTTCATTTTAGGTGCAATTTAACCAATGATACATGCATAGGGGATTAGGTGGTGAGCAAAGCTTTTACGACCCATCGAATGGTACACGACGGTGTTGGGATTAACCTTGACCGGGCGCTGGCCTGTTCGAGGGGGCCAAATAGCCTTTATGCGCTTCACCGACGACCACCATAATTTCGTTCCGTGCTCCAATCCACATTCCGTCGGCCATGAAGACAAAAGCGGTTTTTATGTGTTGCAGCATATCGCCATGGAAATTGAAAACTGGGACGAATGGCTGAAGGCGCTGGCCGAACTTAAACGACAAGGCGTTAAAATAATTTGAGGCTCGTTGGCGCACAGATTTAAAGGTGGGACAGGGTCGGACACGTTGCCGAGGGGCAGCGGCAGCCTTTCGTTTTATTTTTAGGGTTTGGACGGCAAGACGCTAGAATTCTAAGCGGACTCCATGAATGTGCCCGACGGGTTGCCCTGTCCAACGCCCGACTACGAAGGCCTTGTTGACGAGGTGATCAAGGAACGCGCGACGACGGCGGCCGAATAGTCCCGACTGTTAAAAAGCACGTCGACCTGAGTGAGCCAGAAACGGACACTAGCATTGCCCCGCCCCCATTGTGTTGGCTAAGCTGACAGCAGACGTGGCGGTCCAGTATTCCGATGCGCCTGTGTAGGGGGAGCGAATTTTATGGCGAATGATGTGGTGGTGGATGTCGTTGTTGTTGGTGGCGGGCTGGCAGGGTTGTCGGCGGCGAACCGGGCGGCGGAATTGGGATTGTCGGCGGTGGTCCTGGAACAGGGCGCGGCGCCGGACTACCCTTGCAATTCGCGTTTTTCCGGTGGCATCGTGCATGTGGCGCAGAAAGATATGCGTGCCGACCCGGCGGATATTCAAGCGGCCATCGACGCGCTGACCGATGGTGACAATTCCACGGCTTTAAGCCCCATCATGGCGGATGAAGCCGCTCGCGCCCTGGAGTGGATGCGCGAACAGGGTGGCAAATTTATCAAGGGCGGGGTGTTGGAATTCATGCGTTGGGTGTTGGCCCCACCGCGTCCCCGGCGGCCCGGCTTGGAATGGAAAGGGCGCGGGCCAGATGTCTTCCTGCGCAATTTGACGGCCAAGCTGGAATCGCACGGCGGCAAGTTGGAACGCGGCGTGCGTGCGACAGGCTTGATTATCGAAGGCGGCCGTGTCAGCGGCGTTACGGTGGAGCGAGGCGGCCCCCCCGAACAGTCTGAAGCCGAACAGTTCAAAAGTGAGGCGGTGGTGATCGCCGATGGCGGCTTTCAAGGCGATGCCGATATGGTGCGCCAGTATATCAGCCCAAACCCCGACGCGCTGTTCACGCGTGGCGCCGGCAATGGTAATGGCGACGGGTTGCGCATGGCGATGGTGGCGGGCGCCGGCGTCGTGGGGATGAACCGGTTCTATGGACATTTGCTGGGCCGGGAAACATTCAACAATGAAAAGCTGTGGCCCTATCCCACGGTGGACGCGATCGCCCAGGTTTCCGTCGTGGTCGATGGAGCGGGCGCGCGCGTCTTTGATGAGGGCCAGGGCGGCGTTTACATGGCGAATAACATCGCAGCGCTGGACAATCCACTATCTATGACCGTTGTCTTTGATGATTCGGTGTGGACCGGGTTAGCTGCTGATAACCGTTATCCACCCTGCATGAACCCCAGCTTTGTGAACGAAGGTGGCACGGTATTTGCTGCCGACAGCCTGGCGGAACTGGCGGGCCAGATTGGCGTTGATGCGGCGGGGCTGGCGAAAACTGTGGTGGACTTCAACGCGGCGGTGGAGGCGGGGTCACTGGAGGCGCTTTCCCCTCCGCGCGCCACGGATAAATTTCAACCAAACGCCATTCGGACTGCGCCGTTCCACGCGATTCAACTTTGCGTGGGCATGACCTACACCATGGGCGGCGTTATGATTGACCGTAACAGCCAGGTGCTGCACGACGACGGCGCGCCTGTTGCAGGCCTCTATGCTGCCGGGTCGGCCACCGGTGGAATCGAAGGTGGCCCGAGCGCGGCCTATATCGGCGGATTGTCGAAAGCCGTCATCACCGGCTTGCGGGCGGCGGAACATATTTCAAATTTAAAGGGATAATCATGCTTTATATCGTTGAAATGGCCTTCTCGGATCCTTCCAAGGAAGATGAATGGAACGATTGGTATAATGGGCAGAAATCATCGGAGTTATTGGCGTTTCCCGGTTTTAACGCAACGCAGCGATTCAAGACGGACGCCGATGTGCCCGCGCCCTATCTGGCGATCCATTCCATCACATCGACCGATTTATACACCAGTGAAGTCTACCGCAAGGGCGGCGGTGGCTCGGCGGCGCATTGGAATGATTTGCAACCCAATTGGACGCGGCGCATCTTCAGCGACATCGATGAAATGCCGGGCGTGGATATGGCGCAAGTTCTGGTCATGGTGGACCTAGCGCCGGATGGCGTGCCTGATCTGGGCCTCGACATATTGTGGGCGGAAGGGTTGGATTGGGAAACCGCGTCGTCCTATCGCGATGCGATTGCGCTGGATTCCTCCGTACCCCATCGTGGATTTGCGATTGTCGCCCCTGTCACCGCCGACGCGTTGCCTAAAATACCGGGCGTGAATGTCTACCGGCCCCTTTTCAAGAAACAAACGGCTTCATAAATCAGGAGATTTCAACATGCATGGATGGCGCGCCCGAATCGGGCTTATGGTGCCTGCGGTCAACAACACTATGGAATGCGAATTGTGGTCGTTAGTCCCCAAAGGCGTGACGGTGTCGACCGCGCGCATCGCGTGTGAACGTGAAGGGGCAGCGGAAACCCTGCGCGGCATGGAGCAGGAAGGCAAACACGCGTGTACACGGGTGATGACGGCGGAACCCGATGTTGTGTTGTTCGGCTGCACTAGCGCCAGCTTTTACGAAGGGCCGGACTGGAACCGGGGGTTTCAGGCAGATCTGACGGAATTAGCAGGTGTTCCGGCGATTACCACCACGGGCGCGATGATAGAAGCGTTGCGGCGCGATGGAATCCGCACCGTCGACGTAATTACGCCCTATGTGGAAACCACCAATGAACGGCTGCGGCGCTATCTGGAAGCCGAAGGGGTCGGTGTCAAATCCTTCGGGACCTTCGACATGTTGGATATGTTCGACCACGCCCGCATCCAACCCAGCGACGTCTATCAAAAGGTCCGCCAAGTCGCCAGCGACGACGCGGACGCGGTGTTCATCGCCTGCACGCAAGTCCGCGCACTGGAAGTCGTCGATGTCTTGGAACGTGATCTGGGTAAACCGGTCTACACCGCCAACCAATGTTCGTTCTGGAAGGCGTTTGAAACCTTGGGTGTGGCACCGGAGGTGGATGATGTGGGCGGCGCCCTGTTTCGTTCATTGCAAAACAGTTCGGCTGGCGCGTCTGCGCGCAAGATCGCATGACGACTTATGACTGATTACTGGATCGGCGTCGACACCGGCGGCACTTTCACCGACCTTGTGCTGGTGGACCGTGACGCAAACCACCGCGTTTCCTTCAAACTGCCAACGACGCCGGACGATCCGGCGCTGGGGATTTTGTCGGGCGTGCGGTCGCTTTTGGATTTGGCGGAGGCGGATGGCGTGGACGTATCTTTCCTGGGCCATGGGACAACGCTCGGCACCAACGCCATTCTGACCGGCCGCACAGCGCCGACCGGCATGATCACTACCCAGGGGTTTCGCGATATTCTGGAACTGGGTCGCCAACGTCGCCCGTCGTTCTATGATATCGAAGTCGCTAAGCCCACCCCGCCCGCGACGCGGGACCATATCATCGAAGTGGCCGAACGGTTGGACGAATGCGGCGGCGTGGTGATGCCGTTGGACGAAGACGGCGTTCGCGACGCAGCGCGGCAACTCCAAGCCGACGGCGTCACGGCGGTGGCGATCTGTTTCATGCACGCTTACGCCAACCCGGACCACGAAGTCCGCGCAGCGGCGATTGTGCGCGAGGTCTGGCCCGATGCCTTTGTGTGCGCGTCGTCGGATATCCTGCGTGAATTTCGCGAATTTGAACGCTTCGCGACAACGACTGTCAACGCCAGCCTGTTGCCGGTGATGGACGAATATCTGCGCCGCTTTGAAGCGGGTTTGGCCGAACTGGGCGTTTCGGTCCCGCCACTGGTCATGCAATCAAACGGCGGCGCGGTGTCACCCGCAACGGTGCGCGCGGCGCCGGTGAACACGTTCTTTTCTGGGCCCGCGGGCGGCGTCATCGCCACCGTGGCGTTGGGGAAGTCGCTGGCCATGGAAAATCTGGTGTCGTTCGACATGGGCGGCACTTCGACTGATGTGTGTCTGGTTAAGGATGGCGCCCCGGCGAAGCGCAATGTCCGCGATATGGCGGGATTCCCGGTGCGCATCCCGACCCTGGATTTGCACACCATCGGTGCGGGCGGCGGCTCCATCGCCTGGGCCGATCCGGGCGGATTGTTAAAAGTCGGCCCGCACAGCGCCGGTGCCACGCCGGGTCCTGCGCTTTACGGGCTGGGTGGGGAGGACGCTACCGTGACCGACGCCAATGTCGTGCTAGGGCGACTGTCCGGCGGTGCGTTGATCGGCGGCACCATGACTGTCTACCCGGAAAAATCATATGAGGCGGTGGCGCGGCTAGGCGAAAAAATCGAACTCGATCCCATCGCGACGGCGGCGGGGATCATTGAAATCGTCAACGTCAATATGATGGGCGCGGTGCGGGCGGTGTCCATCGAAAAAGGCGAAGACCCGCGTCATTACGCTTTGGCGGCATTTGGCGGGGCGGGCCCGTTGCACGCAGCGGGTGTGGCGGCGGAAATGGGCATGGACACGGTGGTCATCCCGACCCGGCCTGGCATCCTGTCGGCCTTGGGATTACTTGATGCCGATGTGCGTGGTGATTTCAGCATCACGCGGCTGGTGGCGCTAACGCTGGAAAACACGGCGGCGTTGCGCGACGGCGCCGTGGATTTGATGGCGCGTGGCGCGGCGTGGCGCGTGGCGGAAAGGCTCAATGAAGATAGCGTCGAGATCAGCTGGACCGCCGATCTTCGCTATATCGGGCAGGCCTTTGAATTAATGGCACCAATACTGACTCTATCCGGGACGCCTGATTTCGATGAAGCGACACTC
This sequence comes from Alphaproteobacteria bacterium, assembly GCA_028822585.1. Taxonomy (GTDB): domain Bacteria; phylum Pseudomonadota; class Alphaproteobacteria; order UBA8366; genus JABJJH01. The sequence goes on from JAPKDL010000012.1 coordinate 22,366, forward strand.
GCGGCTTTGCGTGCGGAATTTCATCGCCAACATGCATCGATAAATGGCTACGCCATGGAAGGACATGCGGTGGAGATGGTGAATTTACGGCTGAGCGTCGCCGCCATCCGACCCTCAGCAGGCGGTGTCGAGATTCTTGGCGACGGCGCTGACGTCGAGGAAACGATCCGCCCGGTCTGGTTTCCCGAAACCGGGTTTGTCGAAACGCCGGTACGAGATCGCGCATCGTTGACGCCGGGCCAAAGGATTGCCGGGCCAATGATCGTAGAGCAAATGGACACGACGCTGGTGATCCCGCCCGCCGCGACCGCCATCGTCCAACCGAGCGGTGATTTGACACTCCATCTTGGAGGGACCCAGACATGACCGACGCGCCAGACCCGATCACCCCAGATCTGATCACGACCGAAGTCGTATCCCGCCACGTTTTAGCGGCGGCGGCGGAAATGGGCATTGTGCTGATGCGCACGGCCTTTTCGCCGAATATTAAGGAACGCAACGATTGTTCGACCGCCGTGTTCAACGCACGCGGCGACGTGGTGGCGCAGGCGGAACACATCGCCATTCATCTGGGCTCGATGATAGGCGCCATTGAAAACATCACTGCACGGTTTGAGCCCGCCGAGATCGGGCTTGGGGATATGTTCGTCGCCAATGATCCGTATAACGGCGGCGGGTCGCATTTGCCCGACCTCAACGTTGTTGCGCCGGTGTTTCATGACGGACGTATCGTCGCCTATGTTGCCAACATCGCCCATCACGCCGACGTCGGCGGCATGGTGCCAGGCAGCGAAGCCGCTGTCTGCGAAACCATCTTTCAGGAAGGCTTGCGCCTTCCCCCGGTGCGGCTGGTGCGCGACGGCGCCGTGAACCGGGATGTCCTGGATATAATCCTGTTGAATTCGCGCACGCCGGACGAACGCCGGGGTGATTTGAACGCACAGATCGCCGCTAATCATGTGGGCGTTCGATCCATGCAACAACTGATCGAACGCTATGGCCTGGACGTGTTTGAACGCGCGCTCGACGCGTATCTTGACTTCAGCGCACGGCGGATGGAAGCGGCGGTGGCGGCGTTGCCCGAAGGGGTTTTTAAGGCTGAAGATTTCATATCCAGCGCAAACGAAAACGCCGAGGCGCGGCTGTCCTGCACGCTCACTATTGCAGGTGGCCGCATGAGTTTTGATTTCACCGGCACCGATCCACAATTGAACGAAGCGCGCAACATTCCCCATCAGGCGCTGTTGGCGACGGTGTACACGGTCGCCAAGGCTTTGCTGGACCCCGATGCGCCCGCGAATGGCGGCGCCTTTCGTGTTATTGATATTACCGCGCCGCCAGGGTGCATCGTGCAACCCACGTCGCCGGCGCCGGTAGGCGCGCGATCACTGTCTTGCGGTGTATTGTCCGACGTGGTGCTGGCGGCGTTGTCGCAGGCGCTGCCGGACAAGGGCATGGCACGGTGCGGTCCACACGGGCTTTTGTTGCTGTCGGGGGTTGATCCGCGCAATGGAAAATATTTTGTGAATTATGAAACCGTCTCCGGTGGCCTTGGCGCGCTTCCCAATCGCGATGGCCTGGACGCGGTGCGCACCATCACCTCGGGCAGCGCCAATTTACCGGTTGAAGCGTTGGAGCATGATTTTCCTGTGCGCGTGGAACGCTACGCCTTGCGCGACGGGTCGGGCGGCGAGGGTCGACATCGCGGTGGCCGGGGCGTGTTACGGGATTACCGCATTCTGGGGGAGTCCATGACGGTCAGTTTGACGGGCGAGCGTCAACGCGTCGCGGCGCGGGGCGTGGCGGGCGGTGGCGACGGCGCCTTGGGAGAATTCGTGATCAATCCAGGCAAGCCGGATGAAAAAACCCTTGGTGCCGCGGTGAAGGAAGCGCCTTTGCCAAAAGGATCGGTTCTACGGGTTGGCACGCCGGGCGGCGCTGGGTGGGGAAAACCGTCTGACCGCGACCCCACCTTGGTGGATAAGGACATTCGTGAGGAACGTTGACAGCTGGACTGATTTACGGATTCGTTACGCGAATATTCGTTATAAAAACGTTAATGAGGATCAATCTTGTAAATTAAAATCTCGTACGCTAATCACGCCAACCTCGCCAATATCGTAAACCCGAAACGGATGTGGTGCCTCGCAGAACGCAGGCGGCAGTGAGTGGATTAATCCGCCCGCTCCTGTCGCCAGGCTGCCGGGGTGGTGGTGGCCCGACAAGACAGCGCGCACGCGGCCTGACGTCTCCATTGATTGTTTCATCTCCGCCGCGCCCTTGTATTCGTAATTCCAGCCTTTTGCGTGGATGGGAGGATCGATCATGTAATGTTGTAGGTGAATTTGCGGTGTAGCATGTTCATCGGCGGTTAACGCGGCGTCATATAAATCACGTTGGTCGCCCGTGCGGCGCGGTTGCCTGTCCGGCCCAAGCGAGTCCCAAAAACTGAAGAACCGCATACCGGCGATATCGTTTACGAGAGGCGGGTCATCGAACACCCGACGGAAGGCCTCCACATCGTCGTGATTGCCCGGCACGCCCAGATAGGGAATGCTCAAGGACTCGAACCAATCGTGGTATATTCGAAAGTCAGCCTCGATTTCGGCGCGCCATACCTCCAATGAACGGCCATCGGCGGGCACCCCGTCCAAAACATCATCCGGCACGTCCAGAAAATCACCGGTCATCACCACTACATCGGGTTGGAGTTTCGCAATCCTACTGGCCAAACGTCCTAGCATATCTGGCATTTGGCGAGATAGCCGTAATGAATCGGAGGCGCTTCCTGGTTGGTTACAGCGCAAATGGGCGTCGGTAAAATGCAGAACACGAGGCATGAAAAAACATCCTTGGTTTTACGAACGGACGATGTATCGATTATACTATTTTAGAACATTATAGACGAGGAGATTGATCATGCCCGTTATCCAATTAGGCGACGTTCCCAAACAATCGTTTCCCAATGGTGCCACGTATCAGACCCTCGTTGGCGACGATGAGGGATCGACGCCGATACGCGTCGGTGTCCAAGTGTCACCACCCGGGTATTCCACAGGCACCCATTCGCACCCCTATATGGAAGTGGTCAGCGTTCTGGAAGGGCAAGGCGAAGCGTGGATTGACGGGCAGGACGGATTGCTCGCCATTGGTCCCGGCATAACCATGGTGTTCCCGGCAAACACTAAGCACGGGTTTCGCGCAACGGGACTGGTCGATTTAAAAACCCATGGCGTTCACGCCTCAGCAGAACGTATTCTTGACCGCTTTCCCGATGAAGACAGATAAATAGATTGGTGGTCTCTTGAAATTAAATACGCTTGAACAGGCGATGGCCGATGGCGCGCATGGCGAAGCCGCGCGATGGGGCATTGAGTATCAACAACGGGTCGGCGCGTTTTTCGACGCTGAGGATTTTGCGCCCATTCGCGTCGTTCATGTCAGCACCGACCGTGAAACCATGGGTGATACCGGGGTCGCGTTCATTCGCGAACTGGTGGACATGGCGCCGGAGCAGCGGCGACCCCGCGCCTTCGCCGTGGCGGATTTTCGCGGGTTCGACGAAGAAACTTTCAAATTCCTATTACCCGGGCGCGATTTAGCGGCGCAAAGCGAAGAAGCGGTGGCGGCGCTGGCCCAACTCGGCGTCTCGACCTCGCACGCCTATGTAAATGATCATTCGGTGACCGCGCCTGCGTTTGGCGAGGCCTGCGGATATTCGGGCACGCCGTCGGTCATATATATGAATGGGCTGGTTGGCGCGCGGTGCAATTTCGAAGCGGGACCTTCCAGTCTGGCCGCCTTTTTCACCGGCCGTGTGCCGCGTTACGGGTTTCATCTCGATGACAGCCGCCGCGCCACGCACGCTTATCGCTTGGGTTTCAACCCGAATAATGTGGCAGAATGGGGAGCGGTCGGCGCGATTATCGGTCGCAAATTAAATTCATACTGGTCGGTGCCGGCGCTGGAGATTCCCGACAAATCCGCCGCTGTTCTATCGCTGAATCATATGGCGTTGAACCTAGCGAGTTACGGGTCTATCGCGATGTTCCATGTCATTGGCGTGACGCCGGAAGCGAGGGATTGGACGGACGCCTTTGGGGGACCCGCGCCCACACCAGAAGTCCTCACCCAAGCCGACGTCGATGAATTTCTCGACTCCTGGGGTGGCACCGGTGAAAAGTTGGATGTCGTCGCACTATCAACACCGCAATTAACGATCACCGAATTGGTAGAAATTGCCGCACTTCTGGACGGAAACCGCGTCCACAGCGACACCGCTTTGTTGGTTTACGCGCCACGTGAGATCAAAGCCGCCGCCGAACGAATTGGCGTGGCGCAACAGATTGAAGCGGCAGGTGGACGGATGGTGCATGGGCATGACTTCTTCGCCACCTTCGCCAAGGAAATTCGCGAAAGCCACAATTGGGATCGGCTGATGACCCATTCGGTCAAGGTCGCCAATATTTGCGCGGGCTATGGCTACCGACCCCGGCCCGCTTCCATTGAACAATGCGTCAAATCGGCGATCGCCGGAAAGGTCTTGCCGTGACTGAAGAAAAAAATGGGTTAGTTCTTCGTGGCCATGTGGGAATCGGGCCTGGCGTGCGAGGCGTGGCCTTGTCGGCGGCGGATGATTTCAGCGCGCGGTATGATCTTGACCGGGATCGCGGCGTCGTATCTCGACCGCAGCACAAGCTATATGGCGAAAATTATATCGGTAAAATTCTAGTGTTGAACGCGGCCAAGGGCGGGGTCGCCTCCGCCTGGATGTTGCGTGACATGGTGCTGGCCGGAAAGGCACCGCTGGCGTTGCTGTTGAATAACGCTAACCCGGTAATGGCACAGGGCGCAGCGTTTGCCGACTTGCCGTTCATTGACCGGTTCGAGACCGATATTACCCAGGCGATCCGCACGGGCGATGTGGTGTATGTCGACCCTACAAATGGATGCGTGCGGATCGAGCAAAAGGTATAAGCCTAGACGGGTGGTTAATCCCGAAAATTCACGTATTGCAAGGGCTGTTCGATCCCCATGTCCTTGACGAATTGAATGGCGGCTTGCAGATCATCGCGTTTCTTGCCGCTGACCCGCAGTTCGTCCCCTTGAATGGCGACTTGGGTTTTCAACTTTGCGACTTTTAACGCCTTGACGATTTTCTGCGCTAATTCCCGTTCGAGTCCCACTTTGATAGTCACGGTTTGCCGAATGGTGTTGTTGCCGGCCTTTTCCGGTTCGCCAAAATCAAGCGCGGCGGGCTCCACCTTGCGTCGGACCATGTAGGTCCGCAGTAAGTCTTGCACCTGCCGCAGTTTCAAATCATCATCCGCGTGAAGTTGAATGACTTCGTCCGTACGTTCAATGGTGCAATTGCTGCCCTTGAAGTCATAGCGCGTGGAAATCTCCCGCAACGCGCCTTGCACGGCGTTATCGACTTCGGGCATGTCGGTACGCGAAACAATATCAAATGAAGGCATGGTGGCACATCCTGTCTTAGGGGTCGATTATCCGTCTTAATACTCTATTCTTTTACCCCGGCCGGACCCGCTTCGTCCATCAGCCAATTACCTCTTTCAGGTCTGAAGCTAGCCCTTGCTTATAATGGAGACGCTAGTCGTCTCCGGCAGCGACCTTTTTGGCGTCCTTCTTGGCCATTCGCGCCTTCAATTGGTCCGGCGTTAGCCTCACGATGTCTTCGTTCTGGTGGCTGAAGATGTCATGGGGCTGGGTATCCAGGTCTTCCAGGACGGTTTTGCGGGACATGACATCTGCCTTCCATTGGGCGTGTCGGTCCTCGTCCGCATGAAATTCCGGCATAATTTCTTCAGCAAACATTTGCAAGCTGCCGCAAATATCTTCATGGGTCGTATTGCCCGCCTGGTTCAGCAAGATGACCTGATCGACATTGGATTCCTGAAAAATACGCAGTTTTTTGCGGATGGTGTCCGGGGACCCGATTAGCGCGCCATCGAACGCGGCCTGCGCCTTTTCAGTATAGCGCCATTCCTGGAATTCCTTCCACAGATCTCCTTCGCCGGGCGCATCCACGCCGTTGCGACCGTAATACGACAAGGCGAAGATAAAGAACGTCCAGCCCGCCGCTTTTTCGTAGGCTTCTTCGTCAGTTTCCGCGCACATGAACCCGGCCACCATGGCGATGTTCGGGTTAGCGGGATATTCCGTCAACTTGGCCTGATTATTCAGCAGATTGTTGTAATATTTGTTCACCCACGCCTCGGCGGCGTCCGGCGACACGAAGGTGAACCCCAGCGCACCCATGCCCCAGGATCCGGCCTGGCCAATAGTTTGAATATTCGAACACGCGACCCACAACGGCGGATGCGGTTTTTGGTAGGGTTTTGGGATTACGTTGCGAGCGGGAAAGTCGTGAAATTCACCATGAAACTCCCAACTGTCTTTTGAAAACATGGGAACAATTGCCTTTACTGCTTCTTCCCAGCGGTCTCGCTTGGTGCGCACTTGCGTACCGAAGGGGTGCAATTCAGCGGGCCCGGCGCCTTCCCCCATGCCCAATTCGACCCGGCCTTTGGAGAGGAGATCCAGCGTCGCCACCCGTTCGGCCACGCGGTGCGGCTGGTTGGTCGGCAATTGGATGACCCCATGACCCAGGCGGATATTCGTGGTGCGTTGACTGGCCGCGCCCAGAAAGACTTCCGGCGCGGAGGAATGCGAATATTCTTCCAGAAAATGGTGCTCGACTTCCCACGCGTAATCATATCCGAGCTTATCCGCCAGTTCGATTTGCGTCAGCGAATCCTGAAGCAATTGGTATTCCGAATGCTTGCCCCAGGGACGGGGAAGTTGATGTTCGTAAAAAATACCGAATTTCATGGCGATTCTTCCAGGAAAACTTTGTTGTCATGGTTACGCATTGATCTATCCGAGCATTTAGCGGTCATAAAGGCAATCTATCCGTGATAATTTCGCTCGGGGCGCACAGGGGGAAGGAAGTGCCCCTGTTGCGCCATACGTGACAAACGCCGGGTTAGGCCGCATTCTCCGTACCGTAATTTACGTCGCGGTCTAGGAGGAGGGTGCTATGAGCTGGCGAATTGGCGTCGATATCGGTGGGACTTTTACCGATGTGGCCTTGGTCAATGAAGATAACGGGCGCATCGGCATCGCCAAGGTCTCAACCACACCGGACGATTTCGGCGCGGGCGTGGTACAAGCGCTGTCAATTGCCCTGGACGATCATAATGTGGCGCCCGAGTCGGTAAGCCTGCTGTCACACGCGACCACGGTCGTCACTAATGCAATTTTGGAAAACAAGGGCGCGCGCATCGCCCTTGTCGCGACCCGCGGGTTTCGCGACGTTCTGGAATTGCGCCGGTCGGCCCGCGTTGATCTCTACGACCTTTACCAGGATGCACCCGCCGTGCTGGCGCCGCGTCATTGCCGGTTGGAAGTGACCGAACGTCTAGATGCATCCGGCGCGGTGGTGACGCCATTGGATGAATCCGACATCGACCCCATTATTGAATTCGTGAAGAACAATGACATTGAAGCAGTTGCGGTGTCACTGTTGTATTCCTTTCTGAATGACGCGCATGAACGCATTGTCGGAGACCGCTTGCGCGCCGCCTTACCGGGCGTGCCGGTTTTTCTGTCGAGCGAGGTGTTGCCGGAAATTCGCGAATATGAACGCACCAGTACGACAGCGGTGTGTGCTTATGTTGGGCCCATATTAGAATCTTATCTGCACCGCCTGGAAGAAGCAGTGAGCGGCATGGGCCTGCCTAAATTATATGTCATGGGATCTAGTGGCGGGGTTTTTGACGTGGCCGAAGGGTTGAAAATGCCCGCCATGGCGATTGAGTCCGGCCCGGCAGCAGGCGTTATCGCGGCGCAATTGATAGGGCGGCAATTAAACAAACCCAATTTGATTTCCTTCGACATGGGCGGCACGACGGCGAAAGCCAGCCTGATCAAAGACGGCCAGGTTGAAACGACATCCGAATACGAAGTTGGCGGCGGTGACGGCAATGTGAACCGCTGGATGAACGGCGCAGGACACCCCATCCGCGTCCCGGTCATCGATCTGGCGGAAGTCAGCGCAGGCGGCGGATCCATCGCCTGGATTGACCCGGTGGGCGCGTTGCGTGTCGGGCCGAAAAGCGCGGGGGCGGCGCCGGGCCCGGTTTGTTACGATGGTGGCGGTGTTGACCCCACCGTGACCGACGCCAATCTGACACTGGGGTATCTTGACCCTGGCGCGTTGTTGGCGGGCCGGTTGGCGATCCGCGCGGACAAGGCCGAAGCCGCAATAACCGAACGCCTCGCCGGACCCTTGAAACTCGATGTCGACGCCACGGCGGCGGCGGTAGTGAGCATCGTCAACAACGCCATGGCCGAAGCGCTCCGCATTGTATCGGTGGAACGCGGCCATGATGCGCGGGAGTTCAGTCTTGTCGCATTCGGCGGCGCTGGACCCATGCACGCGGCGGAACTGGCCAGCGAACTTGGCGTGCGCGAAATTATCATCCCACCTATCCCTGGCGGCTTTTCCGCGTTGGGGTTGGTCGCGACGGATTTGAAACGCGACTATGTGAAGACGTTCTACGCGCCGCTGACGGGCATCGACCCGGCGGATATCAACGCGGTGTATCAAGGCATGGAAGAGTCCGCGCGCGATATGCTGCGCGCTACCGATATTCCCGAATCCCGCTGGGTGTTCGAACGCGCCGCCGATTTACGCTACTTGCGCCAAGCCTATGAATTGACAGTGCCCGCTCCGGCTGATGCCGTGACGCCCGAAACATTGGACGCGCTGGCCAATGGGTTTCATGAGAAACATCGCCAAACCTATGGCCATGAAAACCGCAATGAGATCGTGCAAATGGTCAATCTGCGGCTGACCGCCATCGGTCGTCTGGAAGGTCTTGACCTGCGCCAGACCAGTGCAACAGGCGGCGGGTCGTCAATGACGGGGTCTCGCAAGGTCTGGTTCAAGGGGGCGAGCCGCATCGATTGCGCCATTCACGACCGCGATAAAATGAACGCGGGTGCCGAGGCACCAGGTCCTGCTGTTATCCAAGCCGTGGATACGACCATCGTCGTGCCGCCCGGTTGGACGGCACGCGCCGACGACAACGGATATATTATCATGGAGGCCAGTGATGGATGCTAACGTCAAAACCGACCCGGCGACGTTCGAGGTGGTCAAGAACAGCCTGTATGCGGCGGCGGAAGAAATGAAGGTCGTGCTGGCGAAAACCGCCTATTCACCGATCCTGAAATCGGCGGGTGATTATTCCTGCGGGGTTTTCGACGTGTCCGGAAACATGGTCGCCCAAGGCCCCGATCTGCCGATCCATCTGGGCTCCATGCCCGATGCGGTCAAAGCGGTCGTCCAATCCGTAGAGGCGATGGCGGAAGATTTCCAGCCCGGCGATATTTTCATCCATAACGATCCATATTTTGGCGGATCGCATTTGCCGGACGTCAATGTCGTGTCGCCCGCGTTCCGCGAAGGCCGTCTGTTGGGCTTCGCTTGCGTCCGCGCCCATTGGCCCGATATTGGCAGCGCTACGCCGGGCAGTTATGGCGCGGTGACGGAAATCTTCGGCGAAGGATTGCGCTTGCCGCCAGTGCGATTGTATTCAGCAGGCAAGTTGAACCGGGATGTAGACGCCATCATCTTTTGCAATGTGCGCACACCTGACGAACGGCGCGGCGACCTGAACGCCCAAATCGCTGCCAACCGGCGCGGCAGTGAACGGCTGTCGGAATTGGCGGGTAAGTATGGTGCTGATGTTCTCTTGCGCATCATGGGCGAGGTCATGGATTATTCCGACGCAATGATGCGCGCGTTATTACGTGACTTGCCCGACGGTGAGGGGTCGTTCGAAGATTTCTGCGATGGTGACGGCATTCTGGAACCCGGCGCCACCGAAGATGAAACTTTCACCGTTTGCATGAAGGTAAAAAAATTCGGTGACGCGCTGGTCGTTGATTTCACGGGTTCGGACCCCCAGGTTGCAGGACCGATGAATGCGCCGTTATCGGTGACGGCGTCGGGCGTCTTCACCTCGGTCAAGATGGCCGTCGACCCCACCGGCATGATCCCGCCGAACTCCGGGTGTTGGCGGTCCGTCACCGTAATTGCGCCCGAAGGGTCGGTCGTAAACGCGACGTTTCCCGCCCCTGTCGTTTACGCCAACCATGAAATGTCGCACCGCATCTCTGACATGATGTTTGGCGCCTTGGCGGCTTTCATGCCGGACCGGGTCATGGCGTGCTCGCAAGGCACGTCGGCGATCTTGACGTTAGGCGGCGTCGATTACCGCACCGGCGGGCGATATGTCAGTTACGAGACAATCAAGGGCGGCTTTGGTGCGCGGCCCACCAAGGATGGTATAAACTGCGTCGCCAGCGGTATTTCAAACACCATGAACACGCCGATTGAAGTGCTGGAGATGAGCTTTCCCGTTCGCGTCGAATATTATGAAATTATTGCTGACAGCGGGGGTGCTGGAAAATACCGAGGCGGCTGCGCAGCGCGGCGCGCTTGGCGCATATTAGGCAACGACGCACAGGCGGCGGTGTGTTGCGAGCGCACAAAATCGCCGCCGTTCGGATTGGACGGGGGCAAGGCCGGAACACCGATGCGCATTCACCTGGAAACCCCGGATGGCGCCCGCCGTGAATTAATCAGCAAAGGCGGGTTCACCGCGCCCGCCGATTCACGCGTATTGTTTGAAGTGCCGGGGTCCGGTGGATATGGTGCGCCCGAGGAGCGGGACCCCGTCAGTTTGCGCAACGACTTGCGCAACGGATATGTCAGCCTGAACGCCGCGCGCCGATATTACGGCGTTACCGACCCACAAGCATTGCTAGACGGCGACGATTAACAGTACAAGATACGTCAAACTAATTAGTGATCTGATCGAAACGCTTGGTTCTCAAGCCTTTCGTGAATCAGACCACAAACTTATTTATCTGCGGGGCAACTGATCAAGACGGATGGGAACCATCCGCTTCGGTTGCACCATTTGGAGAGAATCTTATGAGCGAAGACACGATTCGAATTGGCCTGATCGGCGCGGGTGCCAACACCCGCGACCGGCACATTCCAGGCTTCTTGAAGCAAGCGAATATTGAAATTGCGTCTGTCGCCAACCGCAGTATCGAATCAGGCCAACAAGTCGCCGACAAATTCAATATCCCCAAAGTCGCTGTGGACTGGATGGAGCTCCTCGACGATGATTCCATCGACGCCGTGTGTATCGGCACCTGGCCGTATATGCACGCTGCCCTGACGATCGCCGCGCTGGAATCTGGCAAGCATGTCATGTGTGAAGCGCGCATGGCGATGAACGTGGATGAAGCGCGTGAAATGTTGATGGTGTCCCGTCTCCATCCGGAATTGGTCGCGCAAATCGTTCCGGCGCCCCATACGTTGAGCGTTGACCAGACCATCGTGGAAATGATCGGCGGTGGTTACATTGGCGATGTGATTTCGATGGATGCGCGCGTCACGCCGGGCGCCAACTTTCCCAACCCCGACTCGCCCGTCCATTGGCGTCATATTCGGGATTTCTCCGGCAATAACATCATGGGCATGGGTATCTGGTACGAAGCGATGATGCGGTGGGTCGGTCCCGCCGCCAGTGTGAACGCGGTTGGGCAAAGTATTGTATCGCACAGGGTGGACACCGATGGGCGTCGCGTCCCGATGTCCATTCCCGACCACGTGGATATCGTGGGTCGGTTGGAACAAGGCGGACAGATGCGGTTCTGCTTTTCCAGCGTCGCGGGCCATGCGCCGAACACGGCGGAGGTTTATATCTTTGGCACAGAAGGCACATTGTACCTGCAACAGGATAAATCCGGCGCGTTCTCCCTGTCTGCGGGCAAGCGGGGCGATGACGGATTAAGTCCGGTCGAGATCGACTCGGCGAAAAGCGGCGCCTGGCGGGTGGAAGAAGAATTCATCAACGCCATCCGCGGCAAGGAGGAAATCACCCACACGGATTTCCAGACCGGGGTTAAATACATGGAATGGACGGATTCCGTCGCGCTTTCGATCCGTCATCGCAAGGCGATCAACCTGCCGCTTACGGAGGGTTGATAATCGTACAATTAACCGGCCTTGTTGAGACACTTCGGCAAGGCCGGTGTTGTTTTTGCAATATATTTAGCGGAAGCGTCCCTGGCGACTGCGTTCATGGCAGAGGTATTTGATCTGTCGGGGCAACCCATCGCTATTACCGGCGCGCTGCATTTTAGCTAAGTTAAATCCGCTATACGTGGACCCACGTCTTCGGCCAACAGACGCAGACTTTCATGGTCCCAACTGGGGTCATCGGAATCCGCAGTGACGCTGAGCAACGATCCGAATCCACCCGTGGTGTCGTACAGTGCGCGGATTTTATCTTCGCATTCTGCAGGGTCGCCGACAATCCAGACATTTTCCATCATGTAATCGACATCCACGGCTTCGTCCGACATTGAAGGGTCGAGCTTGCAAGATTGTATCTGTTTCGTTCCGACTCGGCTTGGCAACTGGTGCACGTTGTAGTTTCGGCCCATTGTTCCGCGCGCGCGCTCCCGGGCAATCTTGGGCGTGGGGCCGACGAAGATGTCACGGGCGATCCGCCAATCGCTCCGGTTTGCTTTCTTACCCGCCTTTTTAGCGCCCTCTTCCACCGTATCCCAATGACCGGGCAGCAAGGTGGATGAGAGAATGGAGCTGGACATCGCACTCCACCCGCGCGCGCCGGCAATTCGCAATGAATTGGAATTAGGTGTGCTGGCGGCGAGCGCGATTGGCGGATGGGGCAGTTGAAACGGTTTCATATGCAACCCGCGTTCGGTCACTGGATCCAACGCGGGCGCGTCAATGTTGAAGAAGTTGCCGTGAAATTTGAAGGGGCCCTCTTCATGGCTCCACAACGCCAGAATAACCTCAAGCGCTTCGGCGGCGCGGTCCCGCGCCGTACTGGGATCCAGCCCCATCAACACCATATCTGTGGGAATGCCGCCAAGGCCGATGCCCCATTGAAACCGGCCATGCGAGAGGTGGTCAAGCGTCGCCAGACGGTGCGCTAGATAGACCGGTTCGTGCATGCCCAGCAATGTCACGCCGGTTCCCATGACAATATTTTCGGTCAACGCCAGCGCTTTAGCGATGAGAAGGTCGGGCGCCGGGGCGTTTTCCCATTTCTCCGTAAAGTGTTCCCCCAGCCACGCTTCATTAAAACCAAGTTTGTCGGCAAGAACCAATTGGTCGATATCGCGATCATAGCATTCCGCAATTGGCCGATAGGATGGATGCAAAGGCATCATGAATAAACCAAGGCGCATGGCGTAAATCCTTTAAAAAATAGCGGGATAAGAAAGCGATTTGATTAAAAGTACAATTGTTACATCGCGCCAGCCAGGGTTGATTTCACGCGGGTATTCTAGGGACGTGCGGTCTACACTCGCGGAAAGGATGGCACCGTTTTGAAAAAGGAAGCATACAATGTCGATGAATGACCGTACCCCGATTTATGTCGGAGTGGCCCAAGTGGAACAACGCGAAGACGACCCAAGCGCCGCGAAGGAACCGCTGGAATTGATGGTCGAAGCGGTGAAGGCTGCGGCGGCGGATTGCGGCAACCCGAATATTCTCCAAGCCTCCGATTCGGTTCGCGTCGTGCGCGGTATCTGGGGTTATGGCAATCCTGCACGAGCCGTCGCAGCGCAGATCGGCGCACCGGACGCGCAAACGGGAATCACCTCGCTGGGTGGGAATTACGTTCAATCCCTGACCAATCGCAGCTTTCTCGACATTCAAAGCGGCAAGAACGACATTATCATCGTGACCGGTGGTGAATGTGGCCGCACTCAGGCCCGTGCGCTGAAGGTGGGACTTAAACTCGACTGGAACCCGCTCACCAGAGAGCCCGGCGCGAACCCCCCAACCGACGATGGCGGCGACACTCCGGATATATTTCATGGTAGCAACAAGGTCACCCGCCACGAAGCGGAAATGAAGCGGGGCATCGCGCGTCCCATTCAATTCTATCCAATGTTTGAAACCGCCTTGCGCCATGCGAATGGCGAAAGCGTTAACGGGCATCTGGAACGAGTGTCCGAGCTTTGGGCTGGCTTCAACAAGGTCGCCGTGGACAACCCCCATGCATGGATTCGGAAATCAATGAGCGCCGCTGACATTCGTACGCCGTCGCCAGCGAACCGCGCGGTCTCCTATCCGTATACTAAGCTGATGAATTCTAACAACTCTGTCGATCAAGGCGCAGCGCTTATCCTGACCTCGGTCGGGAAGGCGCGCAGTCTGGGCATTAGCGAAGATCGCTGGGTCTATCCCCATGCCGGGACGGAAGCCTGGGATCATCTCTATGTCTCAGAACGGGACAATTTGCACAGCTCCCCCGCCATTCGGTTCGCAGCGGCAAAATTGTTCGATCTGACCAGCTTCGGCGTTTCAGATATGGATTATATCGATCTGTACAGTTGCTTCCCCGCCGCCGTGCAGGTGTCCGCCAATGAAATCGGTATTCCCCAGGATCGCCCGCTGACCGTTACTGGCGGTCTGACCTTTGCCGGGGGTCCGTTGAACAATTACGTGATGCATTCCGTCGCGCGTACGGTTGATCTCCTGCGCGCCAATCCCGGTAGCCGCGGTCTGGTCACCGCCAACGGAGGGCTGCTGACCAAGCACGCACTGTGCATTTATTCAACAACGCCGCCAGAACGTCCGTTTGCTTGGGCTGACTTACAAGCCGACGTCGATGCGACGCTGCGCCGCAAAGTGACGGTCGACCACGATGGCGGCGCGACGGTGGAATCCTATGTGGTGATGTATGGCCCCGATGGCGCGCCAAATGTAGCGCACGCCGCCTGCCTTTTGGATGATGGGAGCCGAACCTGGGCGAACGTCGACGACCTGGACACCGTCGGCGCCATGATGACCGAAGAGTTTTGCGGTCGCAGCGGTGCCATTGACGGTGCCGGAAACTTACGGATGACTTAAGGGTTAGACGATATCTTGCGGCGGCACTTCGTCTGGAAAGGGTTCGCCCTTCAAAAACCGGGTGATGTTGTCGAGGAAAAGCTTATCGGAGCGGCCACGTGCGCCGTTCCCGGCGTAGGACGTGTGCGGCGTAATACGCACCTTGGGGTGGGACCAGAGCGGATCATTTCCCGGTAGCGGTTCGGTATGAAAAACATCGAGCACCGCCATCGCAAACTGGTCATCGTCGAGGGCGGAAATCATGGCGTTATCGTCGATCAACTTGCCGCGCGCGATATTGACCAGAATGGCACCTTTCTTCATCGCCGCGAAAAACCGCGTATCGGCGAATCCGCGCGTTTCGTCGTTGAGCGGGCACGCCAGCACAACAATGTCGGCATCGGGTAAAAACGTCTCTAAATCCGCCATGGTCCCGGCCTTGTCGACGACATCCGATGTCGCGGGCGACCGCCGGATCACCGATGTGCTGGCACCGAAAGATTTAACCCGTTTGGCGAGTTCCTGACCAATCGGCCCATATCCGAAGATTAACCAATTCGTCCGCGACAGTTCACGGAATGGCGTGCTTTTCCATGTCTTGTCGGCCTGCTGGCTACGTTGCAGATCGATGGGGTGATACAGGCTCAACACATGCGCCATGGTGTATTCGGCGATTGCCACCGCCTGTGCGCTGCTGTTGCAAATCCGCGCGCCTTTATCGGATATTTTTTTATAGGCTGGATTGTCGAGGCCTGCGTTGAAGGTTTGCAACACGCCAACCGATTTACAATCCAGCACGAGATTAAAGGCCTTGCCCCGAAACCCGCCATCGTTGACATGACTACTCAGCCAAAAATAATCGACATCCATGTCGCCTGGGGCAACCGCAGCGCCATTAATCTGAAATTGGCCATCATCGCCAAACGTGTGGACAACGATATCGAGGTTAAGTGCGTTCAGTGGCACCTCAATATGTTCGAACGACTTATCGTACATGGCGATGGTGACAGGCATACGGGAATTCCTTCTAACGAGTGAGGCGTTAGAGCAAACTGGGACTGCAGTGGTTTGTTTAGTGCAGTCGGCCCGGCAGATCGCGAATCGACTGCTCGATCAAGGCGTCGCCCGCATCGCCGGAGAGTTTGTTGGTAAGTAGCCGGGTTGTTGCGGCAATGGCGACATCAACGGCCTGATCGCGAATTTCGCGCAGCGCAGTCGCTTCGGCCTGAGCAATCTTTTCCTGGGCCTGTTGTTCTTGACGCTTCAACGCCGCTTCCAGTGCTTTGGCGGCTTCAGCGGCATGTGCTTCAACGTCACTTTGAGCGCGGTCCGCCATGGCTTCAACTTCCTGGACAGCGTCACGCTGTCGACGTTGATAGGCGGCCAGTGTCGCCTGCGCTTCTTCGCGCAGTCGTTGCGCTTCATCTACTTCGTTGCGGATTTGCGCAATTTTGTTATCAAGGCTGGAACCCAGCGCCTTTTTGATCGGCTTGAACAGCAACCCAACAAAAATAACAAACGCAACAAAAACCGCGAATGTGGGATCTTGCAGGAAATCCATTATTGGGTCCCTCCCGCGCTGGCGAGGGCAGAGTCGACAGCCGCTTTCGCTTCGTCTACGCTGATATCGCCGCCCAGTAATCGTGCGCCGGCCGCTTGGGTCAAATCATTAGAGATGCCGCCGATGCTGGCCAACGCGCGGTCTTTTTCTTCACTGATGCGCCGTTCGGCTTCGGCCGTTTGGTTTTCCAGTTTTTCCGCCAACTCTTCGCGCTGCGCTGTTGCCGCGTCGGCGGTTTTTTGCGCCGCCTCCCGGATCGTAGCTTGCGCCTTAGCCGCGGCGTTCGCCATAGTCTTTTCGTAATCCGCCAATGATGATTCCGCTTCGGCCCTGAGAGTCGATGCCTTTTCAAGGTCGGCGTCGATGCGGGCCCGCCGCGCTTCGCGCACGCTTGTCACGCGCGGAAGAGCGGATTTCCACATAATCAGATAAAGCGGAATGAACGTCAGCGCCAACCAAAACAACTGGGTTGGGAAGACAGACGGATCAAGTTGCGGCATTACAGTCTCCGGACCCGGGGTTTCGCAATTATCCGAACAGGATCAAAAGCGCGATAACAAGCGCGAACAACGCGATGGCTTCAACAAGCGCGAAGCCTAGCATCGTCATGGTGAAAACATCGTCCTTTGCGGCGGGGTTACGGCCCACGGCGATAATAAACGACGAGAACACGCTGCCGATGCCAATACCTGACCCGATCATGCCGATAACGGCAAGGCCGGCACCGATAAGTTTTGCGGCTTCTACTTCCATAGTTTGATTCCTTCTTAGCTATGTAATTTCAGTGTGGGATTAAATCGTGAATGAGAGGGCCAACGCTTAGTGCAGATGCAACGCGTCGTTGATGTACAGGCAGGTCAAAATCGTGAACACATAAGCCTGCAGGCAGGCGATCAGTATTTCCAAGCCTGTCAGCGCGACGACAAAGGCCAGCGGCAATATGCCAAAGACGCCAAGCGCCCAGACAAACCCGGCGATCACCTTCAATAACGTGTGTCCCGCCAACATGTTGGCGAACAAACGTACAGACAGACTGATGGGGCGCGACAGATACGAAATGACTTCAATGGGGATCAGCAGTGGGTACATCGGAAGCGGTGTGCCCGGCGGGACGAAAAAGCTGAAAAAGTGGAATCCGTGCTTGACGAAGCCCAAGATGGTCACGCCGACAAAAATGATGAACGCCAAAGCGAATGTCACCACGATGTGGCTGGTGAAGGTAAAGCTGTACGGCACCATACCCAGCAAATTGCCAAACAGAACGAACATGAAAACTGTGAACACAAAGGGGAAGTATTTTCGGCCTTCCTGGCCGACCGTGTCCCGAAGCATGTTGGCAATGAATTCATACGCCATTTCCGCAGCGCATTGCCAACGGCCCGGCACAATCGCGCTACGGCGCATGCCCAAAACCATGAAGCCGGAAATTAACACCATCGCAAGGACCATAAAGAGCGCTGAATTCGTGAAAGACACGTCTACGCCCGCGTCGCCCAATTGAATGGGAATGATCGGATGGATCTCAAACTGATGTAAAGGGCTCGCCACTATATTTCCCCGGTCGTCCTTCGTTACGGTTCCTTATCAGGTTCCGCGGCCTTGCCGCCAGGCTTGGAGTAGCCCGCCGTCATTTCAAATCCTCGTACAGTGCGAAAAACGTTCAAAAGACCCGCCGCCGCACCCAACACAAAAAACAACACCAGGAACCAGGGTTTCGTCTCTAGCCAGCTATCCAAAATCAGCCCAATTCCTACGCCAACGATAAGCGCCGCAACAATGTCGGCACCAATTTTGAACGCGAAGCCTATTCCGCCTTGACCACTGGCCTTTCCACCCTTGTCCGAACCCTCCCCGAACTTATCGTCCCGGCGTCTTTGAGCAGCACTAAGCCGCTCGTCAAAATTTTGCAGCGTTGATGGTTTCTGATCTTTCACCATGGGACCAATCCTGGGACAAATCCTTCCGATGCAAGCTGTCCACGTCGGCTGAAAACGCGCGCACAATACTGTTGGGGTCTTTTGAAGTCAAGGCGCAATGCCTCGTCTTCGATTGGTTGAAATAACTCGTATAAATCAAGTAATTCCGCCGTTTTCCCCGAGCTTGCCCAAGGGCCAGGGCTAACCTTCCGGATGTAAAGAATCTGCGCCGTGAAGATCGACCGACACCAGTTGGCTGACGCCCTGTTCACCCATCGTGACGCCATACAGGCGATCCATTCGCGCCATGGTGATTCGATGGTGGGTAATGACGATGAATCGCGTGTCGCCGTCATGGGCAATTTCATCCAGAAGCGCGCAAAACCGGTCCACATTAGCGTCGTCCAATGGGGCGTCAACTTCGTCAAGCACGCAAATCGGCGCCGGATTGGTCATAAAAACCGCAAAAAGAAGCGAAATCGCGGTCAACGCCTGTTCACCACCAGACAGCAACGACATGATTTGCAACTTCTTGCCCGGCGGACTGGCCATGATCTCCAATCCGGCTTCCAATGGGTCCTCAGCTTCGGTCAACGCGAGATGCGCGTGTCCGCCGCCATAAAGTTTTGCGAATAATTCCTGGAAATGGCCGTTGACTGTTTCGAATGCGGCTAATAGCCGCTCCCGGCCTTCGCGGTTTAAGGCGGAGATGCCATGCCGCAACCGGGCGATGGCGGCCAGTAAATCTTCCCGTTCGGTCTGCATCGACGTGATTTGCTGCTCCAGCTCTTCGGCTTCCGCTTCAGCGCGCAAGTTAACCGGTCCCATATTGTCGCGTTCGCGCATCAGGCGTTCAAATTTGATCTCGATAGCGGCATGGTCTGGAAACGCGGCATTAGGGTCAATTTCTGCGGCCGCTAAGACCGCGTCCGGGGCGCAATCCAGGCGCTCTCTGATCCGTTCGATCACGGTCCGTTCTTCGCCGTCGGCTTGCTCCACATGGCCTTCCTGGCGCACGCGGTCTTCGCGCGCCCCACCCATCAAGGCTTCCGCCTCACGAAGCGCTTTGTCACCATTGGTCTGGCGGGTTTCTCCTTCCGCCAACCTGTCGGCGGCGGCGTCCCGGCGGGCCTCGGACTGTTCCAGAGCTTCAAACAACCGGGCACGCTGTTCAGTGATTTCTTCCGGGCGCCCGGACAAGCGCAATTTTTCTTCTTCTTCCGCCGCCCGTCGCGATTCCAAGTCGGTCATACGCTCGCGCGCCCCGCCGGAGCGACCCCGCCAGGACTGTAATTCACCTTTGATGACTGAGAGGCGCCGCGACCGTTCGGCGACTTCGCGCTGCACCTGGTCGAACGCGCTGCGATGTTCGACTTGGGTGGCGCGATGTTCGGCCAGTTCGCGCCGTATAATTTCAATTTCGCGCGCCTTTGCTTCTGGGTCGTCCAATTCTTCCAGCGCCTGGGCCGCGTTTTTCCATTGTTGTTCGGCTTCTTCCAAATCGCTGGTCGCTTGGTGGGACGATTCGGCCAGGGCGGTCAGTCGGGATTGGGCGGCGTTGGCGGCGTTCGACGCGGCGGCGTGGCGTTGGCGGGCGTCGCTCAATTGGGAAAATGCGGATTGCAGGGCCGCCTGCCCCGCGCGACTCGATTCTTGCGCGTCCGCACGGGACTGGCGCGCATGGTCTCGCGCCATGCCAAGCCTTTCAACCGCTGGCGATTCCATAACTTTACGGTCGCGTAACTCGTTCAACCGGTTGCGCTGGCCCAACCGGACCGCCGCCGCCGTTGGCGCGCCCGCGCTGAGCGTATATCCGTCCCAACGCCACAACGCACCGGTCTTACTGACGAGGCATTGACCCGGTTGAAGCGCGCTTTGCAAATCCGCGCCTTGAACGGCGACGCCGACGACGCCTATTTGCGACAGACCGCGCGCCAGCGCTGGGACGCTGCGCACGAATTGTGACAACGATTCAACCCCATCGGGCAAAGACGGTATGGACTCATAGGGCGGCAACGTGTGCCAGAACGCCGGGGCTTTACTGTCTACCGGAGCGTGGATGTCCTCGCCCAATGCAACGCCAAGCGCCACTTCATACCCTGGCTCCACTGCGACGCCTCTGATCAATGGCGCAAAGAAATCACCTTCCATCGGGTCGACCAGTTCCGACAAGGCCCGAATTTCCGCTTGTAGCTCTTTTAACCCCGATTCAGCTTGGTCCGCTGCCTGACGCGCGATGCCTTCGGATTCCTGAGCCTGGGTAAGCGCGCCTTCGTGGGATTCGGCCTGCGCTTGCGCGCCCGTTAGTGCCGCGTCCATCTCCTTGATGGCCTGCTCCGCCGCGATGAGTTCAGTGTCGTCCTCAACCTTGGCGGCCAGGGCGGCGCGCTCCGATTCCATATCCGCCGCCCGGCGGTTCAGGGTTTCAATACGAGCGCCCAGTTGGTCGCGCTGGCGGGCCAATGCGGTGCAGCGACCTTCAATTTCCGCGCGTTCGGTTGAAAGATCGCCGAGCACACGCTCCGTCGCTTCGGTCTTGGCTGTCGCGTCTTCCAGCGCCGCGTGTGCCAGTAATTTTGCATCATCTTCGCCTGCGCGGGCGGCGGCAATAGTTTCCGCTTCGCCTTGTAAACGCGCCACCGCGGTTTCCGCATCCGCCGCTAGCGACGTTTCCCGCTCTATATCGTTTGATATCTGGGACAGGCGATTGGTGTTCTCGCGTTGGGCTT
Source organism: Alphaproteobacteria bacterium (assembly GCA_028822585.1). Lineage (GTDB taxonomy): Bacteria > Pseudomonadota > Alphaproteobacteria > UBA8366 > JABJJH01. The sequence continues at coordinate 43,555 of JAPKDL010000012.1, forward strand.
CAACCAGTCGGATTTCTTCACGTTCAAGTTCGCTGCGCGCCAGCAACAAACGTTGCAATTCTGCGGCGGCTTTCGCTTCATGTTGACGAAGGTCCGGAAGCCCCGCCGCCGCTTCAGCTTGTACGGTAGCCGCTGAGGCTGAGGCCTCTGTTCGCGTGGCGACCGTCGCTTCTGCCTGGGACAGCCGTGCGCGTGCATCTGCCAGGTTCTGTTTGGCGTCTTCCCAGCGCCGATGCAACAACATGGCTTCGTGTTGGCGAATTTGTTCGGACAGGCGGCGATAGCGCGCGGCTTGGCGAACTTGCCGACGCAGGCTTTGGTATTGGCCTTCCAACGCGCCGATCACATCTTCCAGACGTTCGAGATTGGTTTCCGCCGCCCGCAGCCGTAATTCAGCTTCGTGGCGCCGCGAATGTAGTCCCTTGATGCCGGCGGCTTCTTCCAACAAGGATCGTCGTTCGGTGGGTTTCGCCCCGATCAGCGCGCCAATGCGGCCCTGGCTGACCATAGCGGTGGAATGCGCCCCCGTTGCCAAATCCGCGAACAGGAGCTGCACATCGCGGGCGCGGGTTTCCTTGCCATTTATCCGGTACGTGGACCCGGAGCCCCGACCAATTTTCCGGCTGACTTCAATTTCCGCCAAATCGTTAAAGGCGGCGGGCGCTGTTCGACTGGCGTTATCAATGTGCAAGACAACTTCGGCGGAATTGCGTTGAGGTCGGGTCGTGGTGCCGCCAAAGATGACATCGTCCATCTCCCCGCCACGCATGTTTTTGGCCGAAGTTTCGCCCATGACCCAGCGCAGGGATTCGACAACATTGGACTTGCCGCACCCATTCGGACCAATCACGCCGGTCATGCCGTGCTCGATACTGAGCTCGGTCGGGTCGACGAAGGATTTAAACCCCGTTACGCGAAGTTTACTGAAATGCACTCGTTTGGAGCCCCCGGTTTCCATAGACGGCTTTCGGCAGACGGCTTTTGGCGGATTATTGTGAGACCTCCAGAATCGCCTTATCGAAGGCCTCTAATGGCATCGCGCCTTCAACGCGTGTTTGACCTTTCGGTCCGTTGATGATGAAGGTCGGCGTCGAGGAAACTTCAAATTTCTTTGAGCCAACAAGTCGACTTTCAATAATACCATCGATAATAGCTTCATCGCTTAGACAAGCCTGATAATCCGATTCGCTCAATCCGCCAAGCTTTCCAATTCGCGCCAGGGCTTTTTGAGTGTCGGGCGCGACGCCCCAATTGGGTTGTTGCTGAAACAAAACGTCCAGAAAACTGAAATATCGTTTGGGGTTCCCGCACCGGGCCAGAACCGACGCCAGCAACGCCGTCTTATCGAACGGAAAGTCGCGAAAGACCAGGCGGGCCCTGCCTGTGTCGATGTATTTCTTCTTTAAAAGGGGTAGGATTTCGGTGTGAAAGACGCGGCAATGTGGGCAGGTCATCGAAGAATAGTCGATAATTTCGATGGGCGCCTTGGGATCACCCATAATCCTGTCCTTCAACGCATCCGCGCTGCTGGGCGGCGCTGCAAGGGCGGCGTTCGCGCCGGTTAGGGCAAATAATGTAATAAGTATCGAAATCAGTCGCGCCAATTTTGTCTCCAATCCAAACCAGTGGTGCAACCGAAACGGATGGTGCCCATCCGTTTTGATCAGTTGCCCCACCAAATCAATAACATGGTGGTCGTGATTCACGAAATGCCCGGGAACCTAGCGTTTTGATCAGACCACGAGGAACGCCAAAAGAATCATGTGAGTATATGAGGGTGAATGTGGACTGATCAAGGCGGTCGCGATCACCTGCGTGTCGCGGCGGCGCTGCGGGCCATGATAGCGCGACCAATGCGGCCCAGCGAGGCGCGAAGTTCCGGATCGTCGACAATGGCGAGAAGGGCGTCCAATTCCGCGGCGCTTTGCGAATCCAGAGGCGGCAATTCAGAATCTTTCGGCTCAGCCGCGCGTTCGCTACGGCCCGATAAAGGCGCGTGAATCAGGCGAAGTTTGGCGACCGCCCGGTATCCAAAATGCCCGTTAATTCGCTCCAGCACCAAGGGTTCGAGATGCTGTAATTCCGTGGCAGCGCCGCCATAGACGCGGATATGCAAGGTGCCGCCGCTGCGTTCGCGCGGTGGATGCGCCAGCCGTTCGGGTTGGCAGGACGCGGCGAGCTCTGGCCCCACGATTCGCACCCAATCCGTGATCAAGCCGCCTTCAGCCAAACCGCGTTTGCCTAGCGTTTTTTTGGTGATGTCCGGAATATTTGCCGATAATGGTCTCGGTGCGCCACCGCGCTTGAATGGTTTGGACGCGCCGCCGCGCTTGAACGCTGAATTTTTTTGATCTTTCCGGTCATTTGCAGACATAGGGGCGCCTTAATTTTTGTGCCTCGGGGTTGGGATGCTATATAACTACGCCTCATGGAATGGTCTGAAAACAACGGATCCGCAACTAAAATTTTGGCATGGTACGATCGGCATCGCCGGGTTATGCCGTGGCGCGCCGTTTCCGATGGTGTTGTTGACCCGTATCGGGTCTGGCTCAGCGAAATTATGTTGCAGCAAACGACCGTTATCACAGTCGGCCCTTATTTTGAACGCTTCGTCGCGCGCTGGCCAACGGTGCATGATTTAGCGATCGCAGCGCTGGATGACGTCCTGCACGCCTGGCAGGGGTTAGGGTATTACGCGCGGGCGCGCAACATGCACAAGTGCGCGCAGGCCGTGGTCGCTGACCACAATGGCCGGTTTCCCGATACCGAAGCTGCTTTGCGAAATCTTCCTGGCATTGGCCCTTACACGGCGGCGGCGGTGACTGCCATCGCCTTCGATCGCCGCGCCGTGGTGGTTGATGGCAATGTCGAACGGGTCATGGCCCGCAAATTCGCGATCCACGACCCCTTACCCAAAGTCAAACCACAGCTATACGATTTGGCGGACAGCTTGACCCCGGACAGACGACCCGGCGATTACGCCCAGGCGGTCATGGATTTGGGCGCCACAATCTGCACGCCGCGCGGGCCAAAATGTCTGCTGTGCCCCTGGTCAGGTGAATGTGAAGGCCGTGATATTGCAGAAACGCTGCCAAACCGCGTGCCGAAAGGCGAAAAGCCGACGCGGCGCGGCGTTGTGTTCTGGCTGACCAATGCGGCGGGCGCGGTGTTGTTGCGCCGCCGACCGGAATCAGGGTTGCTGGGCGGCATGATGGAAGCGCCATCGACGCCGTGGCAGGAAACGCTACCCCCGGAAGGAGACGATGCGTGGCGTCACGCGCCCATCGCCATTGGTAAACGCGGTGCCTCGCTTGGCGTCGTGCGGCATGGGTTCACCCATTTTCATTTGGAACTTGCCGTCTACACGGGCCAGGCGAACGCCCGCAGCACCGCGCCGCCGGACGCGATTTGGTGTCCGATCAACCAATTGGGAGACCATGCGCTGCCCACCTTGATGCGCAAAGTCGCTGCGCATGTCATGACGGCACTCGACTGCTAATATAGTTTTGCCGCACCTGGGTGCCTAATGTAACTCCGCGCGCACTTGAGTACGCAAGGCGTCGATAGGCACGATCTTCCCCTCCACATTATAACACCAAAAGGACCAGCCATTGCAGCTTGGAGCGTTCTGCACCGCCGCGCCGACCTGATGGATGGAGCCCTGATGATCAGAGGAAATCAACGTGCCGTCGGCGCGCACCTTGGCGGACCATTTACGGCAAGGACTGGTCAAAACGTCGCCGGTGTTTAACAGCCCGCGTTCAACCAGCCAACCGAAGGGCACGCGAGGTTCTTTACGTTTCGACGGGGTTTCCAGTAAAGAGCCTTCTTCAACGGGCCTTGTTCGGGCGAGACGCGCCTTGGCGGCGGCGATATACGCCTCATCCCGCTCGATGCCAATGAAGTTACGGTGAAGTTTCTTGGCTACCGCGCCGCTAGTGCCGGTGCCGAAGAACGGGTCCAGCACCACATCCCCCGCATTCGTCGACGACAAAATAATGCGATGCAGAATTGCTTCGGGTTTTTGGGTGGGGTGGACTTTTTGACCGTCGCCATTCTTCAACCGTTCATGCCCGGTGCAAAGCGGGATCACCCAATCGCTGCGCATTTGCAGATCATCGTTCAGCGCCTTCATGGCTTCATAGTTGAAGGTGTAGCGCGCGTCTTTGGATTTGGAACACCAGATCATCGATTCATGCGCGTTGGTGAAGCGTTTTCCCCGAAAATTTGGCATCGGGTTTGTTTTCACCCAGATGACGTCATTCAAGATCCAATAGCCAAGATCCTGCAACGTCGCTCCGACCCGGTAGATATTGTGGTAGCTGCCAATTACCCACAACGATCCATCCTTTTTAAGGATGCGCTTGGCGGCGGTGAGCCACGAATGGGTGAACCGGTCATAAGCTGCAAACCCGTCGAATTTGTCCCAGTCTTCCTCGACCCCTTCGACCTTTGTATTGTTCGGTCGATGGAGATCGCCAGACAATTGCAAATTATACGGAGGATCCGCGAAGATTAAATCGACAGATTCCGCCGGAAGACTGTTCATCTGTTCGATACAATCGCCTACAAGGATCCGATTTAGCGGCAATTGGGGTGATTTGTTTGAGCTTTGTTTTGTATTCATCATGCACGAATATTGATTCGTGCGATTCCACTCGTCAATACAACAATTTTGCCTACCATATGTTGTGTGATTACTTAAGAAGAGCCGCTATAGGTTTGAAACTACGCCGATGATGCGGGGTAACGCCCAATTGCAGCAACGCCGCGCGGTGTTCGGCGGTGCCGTATCCGGCGTTGTGCGCCCAGCCATAACCGGGGTGCTGCGCGTCCAGTTCGGCCATGATCCAGTCGCGCGTCACCTTGGCGATGATGGACGCCGCAGCGATGGACAGGGAGCGCTGGTCGCCTTTCACTACGGTCTGCACCGTACAGGTCAAATTTGGCACCCGATTGCCGTCGACCAGGGCGATATCGACGGGTCGGTCCAAATCCGTCACGGCGCGCGCCATCGCGGTCATCGTGGCCGCCAGAATGTTATCCCGTTCAATCTCCGCGACGCTGGACAGCCCGACGCCGATATCGACATTGCCCAGGCGAGCTTGTTCATGCAGTGCGTCGAAAAGGGCGTCGCGGGCGCGGGGGCTCAGTTTTTTGGAATCATCCAGGCCGTCGCGCAAAGCGTCCGGCAAGTTGGCTTGATCCAAAACCACGGCGGCGGCGCTGACTGGCCCGGCCCAGGGCCCGCGCCCGGCTTCGTCGATCCCCGCAATGCGGCCTGTTAGGTTGGATTCCAGTTGAAAGTCAGGCATCGGGTTTCTTAGAGTCAGGTGTCTGGGGTTCCGCAGGTGGCGCCAATCGCTGTGTTTCTTTAAGCTGTGGGGGTGCCGCAGCGTCGAGGATGGCGTTAGGCCGTCGCGCCTTGCCCATTCGCGCCGCCAACCGATTGCGCGCCACGTTGACGTATCGTGTCGCCGCCACGGCCCATGTCGCCGCTTCCGCGGTGGCGCGGCGTGTAAAGCGCCATTCCCGGAAATAAATCAAGCGAAGCAGGCGGCCAAGATCATCTGTACGTTGCGCTGCACGATGGTGCAGGCGCCGCGCGGTGGTGAGCCATAACGGCCCCGTCATCAAGGATAACACTGTCACCGCGACAACCATCCTGTACAGATCGGAATCGATGACGCCGCGATCAATCGCCGCCGCGCCCAATACGAACGAAAACTCGCCAAGTTGCGCCAGGATTAGGCTGGACAGGAAGGCGCGCCGCCATGATTCGCCCATGAACCGTAAAATGGTGGTGTTCAACGCCGTCTTGAATACCGACACCAAAAACCACAACAATAGGACCAGACCAAGATTGGCCCACAGAAAATTCAAATCAATCAACAATCCAATCGACAGGAAAAACACCATCAACAAGACACTTCGGATGGGGTGGGCGCTTTCCATCACAATCTGGCGCTGCGCACTATTGCCGACCAACAGTCCGGCAAGGAAGGCGCCAAACGCCGGTGACAGTCCCAGCAGGCCGCTCAACGCGGCACAGGCGAAACACCAGGTCAGCGCTGCGATGGGGGTCAAATCCATGCCGCCGACCATCGCCACCGATATTGGCAGATTGATTCGGCGGCGACGGCTAAGATAAACGGTCGCCGCCGCCAGCAGCGCGACGGACGCCGCAATCTTGAAAACGACCACAACGGCGAAGCCTTCCCCCGCCAAGGCTCCGACGATCAACAACATCGGACCCACCGCCAAATCCTGCGCAACCAGAACGCCAACGGTCACGCGCCCCACCCGGGTGCGGAGTTCACCTACTTCCTCCAACATCCGAATCGCGACCGCCGTGCTACTTAGCGCAAGGACAAAGCCAAAGAAGACCGCGTGGGAAGCGGGCCAGCCAAAAAATCGAGTTATTGCTAACAGGACGACAACGCTGACGGTGACCTGCATCACGGTGCTGAACACGGCGATTCGCCAACCGCGTCGGAAATTGCGCAGGGACAATTCCATGCCGACGAAATACAGCAGCATCAACACGCCAAGTTCAGCCAACGCGCCGACTTGCGCCCGGTCGCTGATGAGGGCTAACCCGGACGGGCCCAACAACACCCCGGCCAGGATATACCCGACGATGGCAGGTTGCCCCAGACGTGTAATCAAAGTACCGCAGAGTGTCGCCGCACCCGCGACGACGGCAATGCCAGTTAAATCGAAATTGCTTTCCATAGCCGTTAGGTTAGCACGAACAAATGGAGCGCGCCCGCGAACTGATGGTGCCTACAAGGTTGGTTTAAAATAAAATCAGTTGGTCATCCTCTCTCGGCGGAACGGAAAATTGCGTGATGTCCAAATCATGACGGTGTTTATTTAAACCGAGGCGTGCAGCTGCAATCGCAAAACGTTGTTTCATCAACGCCTCGTAAGCGCCGGTGCCGGTCATGCGGGTTCCCCAATTGGCGTTGTAGTCGGCCACATTACGCGTATCGCGGACCAAAGATATGACGTGGTTGGCGCGGTTGGGGAAATTACCGTGCAGCCATTCAACAAAGAGGTCCCGAATTTCCAGCGGCAAACGCAGCATGATGTACTCCGCCGCCGACGCCCCCACACTTTGCGCGGCTTCCATTTAGCTGTCGTTGAGCGCCGGGATCACGGGCGCGGCGAGGACGGGGGTGGGGATTCCAGCTTTGGCCAAAGCTGATATCAATTCGATCCGTTTGGCGGGCGTTGGTGCGCGCGGTTTAAGTTTACGAGCGATGGCGCGATCCAAGGTGGTGATGGAAATCACCACATGGGCCAGCCTCTTGTCTGCAATCGGTTAAAAAATGTCGACATCACGGACCACCAAAGGCGACTTCGTTACGATGGCGAAAGGCTGGTTGAACGCGGCCAGGATTTCGAGAGTGTGCTATGTCAGCTTTAATTTTCGTTTTGGGGGTTGATAAGGGTCGGTGTCGGTTCCCAACGCCAGGGTCGCTGGAGTGTGTCCGGGTTTGCGCAGTTCTTCGGCCAACAATTTCGCCCCGTTGGGTTTGTGAAGCAGCTTGGTTTCAAAATCCAACCCTGGCGACAGGCCGTAATACGCGTGCGTTGGCCGGGCGAAGCAATAGAAGCACCCATGGTCACACTCCCGATAGGGGTTAATGGATCGTTCAAACGGAACGTCGGGCGATTGATTATAGGTGATGATCCGCCGTG
>JAPKDL010000210.1 GCA_028822585.1 Alphaproteobacteria bacterium
TACGAGCACACGTGGGCAAGAGCTGACAACAAAATATGACCAAATCAAATAACTTGCGCCACACTAATTCAAGGGTATATTGCAGCGCAATATAATGGGCGCGCCTCCCTGACCATATGTCCGGGACCGATTATTTGCGCCCCAACTTTAATGAATCGGACATCATGGACCTTCGTAATATCGCGATCATCGCGCATGTCGATCATGGCAAAACCTCGCTCATCGACGTTCTGCTGCGCCAAAGCGGCCTGTTTCGGGACAATCAGAAAGTCGCGGAACGCGCGATGGATTCGAACGACCTGGAACGCGAACGCGGCATCACCATCTTGGCAAAATGCACCTCGTTAGAGTGGCATGGGCAGCGGATCAATATTGTCGACACGCCCGGTCACGCGGACTTCGGCGGCGAGGTCGAGCGTATCTTGTCAATGGTCGATGGCGTTGTCGTACTGGTGGACGCATCGGAAGGCCCGATGCCGCAGACCAAGTTCGTGCTTGGGAAGGCGTTAAAGCTGGGCCTGCGCCCAATCGTCTTTATCAACAAGGTCGATAAGCCCGAACAACGGGCGCATGAAGTTCATGATGAGGTGTTTGACCTGTTCACGTCGCTGGACGCCAACGACGATCAGTTGGATTTTCCGACCTTATTCGGATCTGCGAAGGAAGGCTGGGCGGCGGAGGGGCCCGAGGGCCCTAAAACCGACATGGCACCACTGTTCGACTTAATTTGGGAACATGTTTCACCGCCAGTCGCCGATAAAGATGGTCCCTTCGCCATGTTGGCTACAACTTTGGAAAGCAATCCGTTTCTGGGCCGCGTGCTGACCGGCAAGATCAGCTCTGGCGTAATTCGCCCCAATATGACCGTCAAAGCGCTGTCGCGGGACGGGTCGGTGATAGAAGAAAAGCGCGTCACTAAACTGTTGGCGTTTCGCGGGTTGGAGCGCGTTCCGGTAGAAGAGGCCGAAGCGGGTGATATTGTCGCGATCACCGGTTTGGGCAAAGCCACGGTCGCAGACACTATTTGCGATCCTCAAGTGACCGAAGCGTTTGATTCGCAACCCATTGACCCACCGACTCTAGCGATGACGTTTTCGGTGAACGACTCGCCCTTGTCAGGGCTGGACGGCGATAAAATCACGTCACGCGTCATCCTGGCGCGATTGGAACGCGAAGCGGAAGGCAATGTCGCCCTGCGGATTGGAAAAACGCCCGATAGCGACGCCATTGAAGTCGCTGGTCGTGGCGAGCTCCAATTGGCCGTGCTGATAGAAACCATGCGCCGTGAAGGCTTCGAGCTGTCTATCAGCCGCCCACGGGTGTTGTTCAAAACCGACCCTATTTCCGGACAACAGCAAGAACCTATCGAAGAAGTCGTCATCGACGTGGACGAGGAACATTCTGGCGTCGTCGTTGAAAAACTCGGCGCACGCAAAGGTGACCTTATTGATATGCGCCAATCCGGCGGGGGCAAACAGCGTCTGGTGTTTCACGCGCCATCGCGCAGTCTGATCGGGTATCACGGTGAATTCATGACCGACACGCGCGGCACCGGCGTCATGAACCGGCTGTTCCATGGCTATGCGCCCTACAAGGGCGTGATCGAAGGCCGCCGCAACGGCGTAATCATCAGCCTGGAGAAAGGATCCTCCGTCGCCTACGCGTTATGGAATTTGGAAGATCGTGGTATCATCTTCATTGGTGCCGGCGAACCGGTCTATGGCGGCATGGTGATTGGCGAACACGCCAAACTAAATGACATCGAAGTCAATCCGTTGAAAGCCAAGCAGTTGACCAATGTGCGCGCGTCCGGCACCGATGAAGCGGTGCGTCTGACCACGCCCGTCCGCATGAATTTGGACAAGGCGCTCGCCTATATCGGCGATGACGAGTTGGTCGAAGTGACGCCGAATTCGGTCCGCATTCGCAAGCGATATCTCGACCCGCACGAACGCAAGCGCCACGCGCGGGGCAAGAAAGTCGCGTAGCGTCATTAAGCCATACGCATTTGCGCCTAAATACCCTTACACATTCGCGCCTTGATTCTCCGGTCTTGAAACCGCACTTTGGGCGCGCCTGAATAATCGCCCCTAAAATTGCTGTGGAAAGATCAACGTAATGGCCTTCGAAGAACCCCTGAAAGAGCTACAGGAACGCCGCGAATTTGCCCTGAAAATGGGTAAACCCGAAACTCTGCAACGGATGAAGAACGCAGGGCTTCTCAATGCGCGCGAACGGCTCGATTACCTGTTCGACAAGGATACCTTTGTTGAAACCGGGCAGTTGGCGACCGCGGTCCGCCCTGAAGTCCGACACAAAGCGCCTTCCGATGGCAAAATTGGCGGGTTCGGCAAGATCGATGGGCGCTGGGCCGGGTGCGTCTCCAATGACTTTTCAGTCATGGGGGCGTCCAGCTCGTTAATCAATCTCAAGAAAATGAAACACGTTAAGGATACCGCGACGGCGCGTGGCATGCCAGTGGTATGGTTGGGGGAATCTTCTGGCTCGCGCATGCCCGACCGCATGGGCGCGCAGGGACGCGTTATCATGGGGCAGGATAAATTTGAATACCGCCGGATGCGCGAAACCCCCTGGATTACCGCGCAGTTGGGCGATTGCTACGGGTCGTCCACGTGGTACGCCTGTATGTCGGATTTCGTCGTCATGCGCAAAGGCGCGACAATGGCGGTGGCTAGCAGCCGCGTCACCTCCTTAGCGATCAACCAACCGGTGTCCAACGAAGAGCTGGGTGGCTGGAAAATGCACACCTCGATCAGCGGATTGGTCGACACCGCCGTGGATACCGACGAAGAAGCCATCGACGTCTGCAAACAATTCTTGTCCTATCTGCCGCGCAACAACACCGAAGCGCCCCCCGTGGTGCCAGTGCCGAAAGGTTCGGACGAGGCAGTCAAGAACATCATGGATATCGTCCCGGAAGAACGGCAAAAAGTGTACAACGTGCGCGACGTTGTCGCCGCCATCGTTGACAAGGACAGCCTGTTCGAGATGAAGCCGCGTTACGGTCGCCCCATTTACACTGCGCTTACGCGATTGAACGGTCATACCGTCGGCTTTTTATGCAGCAACCCCATGTACAAAGGCGGCGCTGCCGACCCAGATGCGTGCAACAAGGCTACGAGCTTCCTATGCTTTTGCGATTCCTTCAACATTCCCATTGTCATGCTGGTGGACGTTCCCGGCTTCCTAATCGGCGTGGATGGCGAACGCAAGGGCGCGCCGGGCCGGATCATTAACTGGATGAACGCCTTGTCGCTATGCACCGTGCCAAAAATTTCCATCGTGCTGCGCAAAAGCTACGGCCAAGCCTATCTGAACATGGGTGGCAACAAGAATTCCGATGAAATGGCGCTCTGGCCTTCCGCAGACCTGGGTTTCATGGACCCGCGCACGGGCGTCAATGTCGTCTATGGCGTCACCAAGGAAAGCGACCCGGAAAAATTTGAAGAATACGTCGAGGAACTTTCGCGCGATGCCAAGCC